>JAEUKU010000213.1 GCA_016794075.1 Rhodospirillaceae bacterium | reverse complement strand
GGCGGAGCTGCGGGAACTGGTCGCGGCGGCGGAGGATGCCGTGCGTGGCTCGACCCAGTTCTTTCCCTTCACCCGGCGGATCGTGCAGCGGATCGGTCCCGAGGACCGCGCGCATATCCTGGAGATGATGTGGGAGGTCGCCTATGCCGACGGCGTGCTCGACCCGCACGAGGACGCGCTGCTGCGCCGCATCGCCGGCCTGATCCACGTCTCCGACCAGGAACGCGGCGCCGCGCGCAAGCGCGCGCTGGAGAAGGTGAAGGGGAAGTAGATTCTCGCTGCCCAACTACATTCTTTCGTCATCCCGGGCCTGCCCGGGATCCACAATTCCGCCGCAAGAGCCGATGTCCAGAGGCGCCGCCCGCGCCGCGGGACGGTGGATCCCGGCGCTCCCCTCGGGTCAAACCCGAGGGTCGGCCGGGATGACGGATAGAGAGACGTTCACAAAACCCGGCAATGCCTGGGATCGATGCGGAGCTCGACCGGCTCGCCGACCGCGAGCGGCTTGTCCTTGAGGCTGGCGAGGCCGAGGACCTTGATGCCGTCGCCGAGCGCGATCTGATAGCGCGCCAGGGCGCCCAGATAGTCGACGTCGGCGACGCTGCCGGGAAGCCAGCCCTGGCCTGGCGGCAGCAGATCGATCTTCTCGGCGCGGATCACCACCGTCACCGTCTCGCCCACCTGGACCGGGCGCTCGGTCGTCGCGTTCAGCACATGGTTGCCGAGCGCCACCTGGGCGTGGCCGTCGACGCAGGAGCGCACCTGGCCCGAGAGGAAATTGGCGTTGCCGAGGAAGCTTGCCACGAAGGCGCTCTGCGGCCGCTCATAGACCTCGGCCGGCGGGCCTTCCTGCTCGATATGGCCCTTGTTCATCACCACGACGTGGTCCGACATGGCCAGCGCCTCGCCCTGGTCGTGCGTCACGAAGACGGTGGCGATGCCGACGCGGTGCTGGATGTTCTTGATCTCGACCCGCATCTCCTCGCGCAGATTGGCGTCCAGCGCGGAGAGCGGCTCGTCCAGCAGCAGCACGTCCGGCTCGATGACCAGCGCGCGGGCGAGCGCGATGCGCTGCTGCTGGCCGCCGGAAAGCTGCGTCGGGTAACGCTCCTCAACGCCCGGCAGGCGCACCATGTCGAGGGCGCGGGCGACGCGGCGGCCGATCTCGTCCGGCGCCACGTTGCGGTATTTCAGGCCGAAGCCGACATTGGCGGCGACGGTCTTGTGCGGGAACAGCGCATAGTTCTGGAACACGATGCCGAGATTGCGCTTGTGGATCGGCAGCTCGTTGATGCGCTTGTCCTTGATGCGGATCTCGCCCGAGCTGGGAGTCTCCAGGCCGGCGATCATGCGCAAGGTGGTGGTCTTGCCGCAACCCGACGGGCCCAGCAGGGTGACGAAGGAGCCCTGCGGCACGTCGAGGTCGATGGCATCGACGGCCACGACGCTCTGGCCGAAGCGCTTGGTAACCTGGCGCAGTTCTACGGCATTCATCTCGGATTCCAACTCATCTGAACCGGGAGACCCGGCGGCGGCTCCCCTCCGCCGCCGGCTCCCTCCCCTCTACCTCTCCCCGGGCGCGCCTTAGGCGCCCTTGGAGATGCGCTCCCATTCCTTCTTGAAGGCGTCCTGGTTGGCGGTCCAGTAACCGGCCTCCTCCCAGATGAAGTTCTCGAACTTGCCGGTCGGATCGAAGCCCGGCA
>JAEUKU010000212.1 GCA_016794075.1 Rhodospirillaceae bacterium | reverse complement strand
GGACCTTCACGCCCGGCAACGCGGCGCGCTGGTCGAAGCGGAGCGAGGCGTCCCATTGCGGCACCAGGCTCTCCTCGTTCTCGCCTGAGTCCATCCATTCGAGCATCAGCGCCTTCAGCTTCGGCCACAGCACGCGGTCGCCCAAGGCGCGCGCGGGGTAGAGCATGGCGGCGTAGTGGGTGACGCCCATCATGCCGTCCAGGCGGCCGCCGGCGCGGCGGAAGTCGATCTCCGCCGCCTGGTAGTCCCAGCCCCAGCCGGTGCTCCACGCCCCCGTCCCCATCAGGATGGCGGCGCGGACCAGATCCGGGCGGTCGATGCAGAGCTGCTGCACGATGGCCGAGCCCAGCGAGGTGCCGATGAAGATGGCGGGGCCGCCGGCCAATGCCGCGCAGAGCTCCGCCAGGTCGCGGGCGAAGCTCTCGATGGGCCAGGGCATGGGGGCGGCGCAGCGCGTGGCGCCGATGCCGCGGTTGTCAAAGACGAGGTTCCGGAATTCGCCTGAGAAATGCGGCGTCTGGAAGCGGTGCCAGTCGCGGCCCATGGTGCCGCCGCCGCCGACCCAGACCAGGACGGGTGCTGCTTCCGGCCCGACCATCTCGTACCAGATCTCGGCCTCGGTTCCCTTGAAATGCGGCATGGCGCCCTCCCCCTCGCACGCGGATCGTGGCGGCCTTTGTAGGGGGCGGATGGCGCCGCGGGCAATCCCGCCAGCCGCCGCGCCGGCATCCATCCACAGCCGCCGCGCGTTCTGCTATGATGGGGCGGCAACGCGCGCGGGGGGAACCCGCGCCTTCCTGGGACAAGGAGCTGGGGCATGAGCAGGATCGAGCGCATGGCGGGTTTGGCGCGGGCCGGGCTTCGGGGCCGGTGCGGGCGCATCGGATTGGCCGCGGCCGGGGCCTGCGCCCTGCTGCTGGTCGGCTTCGCGGCCGCACCCGCGGGGGCGAAGACCGAGTTCGTCCTTGGCGCGGGCGGCGCGACGGTGACGATCAAGCCGGCGGTGACGATCAAAGCAGGCCCGGTCACCTTCACCGGCACCGCCGCGCCGGCGCGGATGCCGAGCTACGTCTCCAGTGTCGGGCATTTCGTGGTCGGGGGCGGCTACGGCAACGCGCAGCGACCGCTGGCGGTGCCGGTCGGCGGGACGGTCTATATCTGCCCGCCCTTCGCGGCGCCGGCGCGGAACCCCTATGGCTATGCCTACGGGGCGCCCGTCTTTGGCGCGGCGGGGTACGGGGTGCCGCGCTATGACTACCGCGCCGCCGGATCGACGCGGGCGCGCTCGGCCTATTTCCAGGCGCTGGAGCTGAACCGCCGGGCCCAGGCGCGCGTGCCGCGGCCGGACACGCCCGGCGCCTTCAACCAGCCGACACGCTACATCGCCGTCCGCGACACGACGTTGCGGCCGGTCTTCGCGCCGCTGGTGGTGCAGCTCGCCGGCCAGCATCAGGGCGGCGGCAAGCTGCCGCAGGTGCACAAGCCGGCAGGCAAGAGCTTCATCCGCGTCGAGTAGCACAGATCGACTCCACGCGCTGAACCGGCGCGTTCTAACGCGCGAGTTCAGGGCGCAGCGCCGCGACTCACGCAAGCGTGATCGCGCGGCGGGGTTTCGCGTTCACCTGCGTTCATCTTTCGAGTTGCATCGCAATGCTGCTTCGGCGGATGCCGGAAAGGCCCGCCGCATCGGCATTACCGGCGCGTTCGCTCGATCCGCGTTCATGCCGCCGCGCGCGCCGGTTCAACTCCCGTTCATCCGCCGTTCAGCTTGCGGCCACAGCTTGGTCACAGGGGGCGGCGCGGCTGCGAACGTTACATTGGTGCTGCGAAACCCGAAGATCGAGTGACGGCATCGGGCCGGCGCCGATCAAGAACCAAGAAGGTGGGGACCATGAAACCGATTGAGACCGCTCAACCGCGCCGCTCGATGCTCTCGAAGCTCGCAGAGGGTCGGATGCTCGCCAAGCTCGCGGGTTGCTCGCTGGTCGCGATGGGTCTGCTGGCGGCGGCGATCGCGCCGGCCAGCGCCGACGACGACGATTGGGGCCACGGCCACAAGCATAAGCACAAGCACTGGAAGCATCGTCCGCACGGGCCGGCCTACGGCTACTACTACGCGCCGCCGCCGCCCCCGGTCTATTACCAGCCGGCTCCCGTCTACTACCAACCGGCGCCGGTCTACTACCAGCCGCCGCCGGTGGTGGTCTATCCGCGCAAGCCCTCGGTCAGCATCGTGTTCCCGATCGAGATCGACTGAGGCCGGAGATCCCGCGCCGCCGCTCTGATCCGGCGGCCAGAAGGAAGGGGCATCGCGGCTGGCGCGGTGCCCCTTTTTCTTTCCATGCCTGCCCCTTTCGTCATTGCCGGGCGTGACCCGGCAATCCAAGTGCGGTTCTGCGGCGCGGAACTTGGATCACCGGGTCTCGGCGCTGGCGCGCCGGCCCGGTGATGACGAGAGAAGGAAAACGCTCGCGTCAACTCTTCAACCGGTACCCGCTCCGGAACCAGCGATGCACCCAGAGGAACAGCGCAAGGTTCATGCCGAGGGCGACGAGCGCGGAGAGCAACGGGTCGGCGGAGGCGGCGCCGCTCATGCCGTAGCGGAAGCCGTCGATCAGGTAGAAGATCGGGTTGAGGCGGATGAGGTGCTGCGCCAGCTCCGGCATCTTGTCGATGGGTGCGAACACGCCGGAGAGGAAGGCGAGCGGCAGCAGCACGAAGGTGTGCAGGGCCGTGTACTGGTCCCATTTCAGCGCCCAGATGCCGAGCAGGGTGCCGATCAGGCCGTGCATCATGCCGGTCGCCAGGGCGAAGAAGATCAGCGCGCCGGGGTGCGCCAGGCTGGGCCAGGAAAAGGCCAGGGTCATCAGCGCCACCGCCGCGCCGACGGTCACCCCGCCCAGCGTCGAGGAGAGCGCGAAGCAGGCGGCGCGCTCGGTCGCGGTCAGCGGCGCCATCAGCCAGTCGGTGTGGGTGTTGTGGTGCTTCTCGAAGATGAGGTTGGCCCCCGCGGCCTCGAAGGCGCGCTCGGCGATGGCGAAGCAGATCAGGCCCGGCGCGATGAAGGCGATCAGCGCCTGCGGGTCGAGCCGGGTGAGCGAGGTCGAGGCGATGACGAAGAGCAGCAGATAGAGCGCGTTGGAGACGACCGGGCCGAGGATCGTGTAGTGCAGGTCGGAAAAGCCGGATTTGAACTGCCGGCGCAGCAGATTGAGGCAGCCGCGCCAGTTGACCCGGCCGAACCGTCTCGGCCCCAACCTCAGCGCCGGCGCCGCCATGCTCAGGCCTTCAGCCGGTAGCCCACGGCGAACAGCCGGTGGGTGAGCCAGAGCAGCAGCGCGTTGGCGCCGAGCATCACCGCGATGCCGGCACCCAATGAGCCGTCGGC
>JAEUKU010000180.1 GCA_016794075.1 Rhodospirillaceae bacterium | reverse complement strand
CTCGTCGAAGGCAATGCTGCGCGGCGCGGTCAGCCTGACCACGGATTCCCAGGCGATCATCAAGGCGGCGATGCCCAGGATCACCGCGCTGGTGTAGCCGGCGAGATCGCCGACCTTGCCGGTGCCGAAGGAGAAGCGCGGGTTGCGCGCGTGGCGGCGGGCGAAGCTGTAGGCCAGCGCCGACAGGCCGAGCGCGCCGGCATGGGTCGCCATGTGCCAGCCATCGGCCAGTAGCGCCATGGAATTGTAGATGGTGCCGGCGGCAATCTCCGCCACCATCATGATGGCGGTCAGGGCGACGACCATCCAGGTGCGGCGCTCGTGCTGCGCGTGGCGCGTGCCGAGGAAGTTGTGCCCCTCGAACCAGAGATCGTCGCGATCATTGCGCATGCTTAACCTGGAGGAAAGGATTTGGGACCGATCCTTCATGTAGTGCCGTGCGGGCGCCGCGTCGAGTGCCTCTTGACTTCAGCCGCGTCTCGACCGGCGTGATGAAATAACGTAGCGTTGCATCTTGCCCGCCTGTCACCAACCAGCCACGCCGTCTTCCTTGCCGCGACCGGGAACCCGATGAGCGCCACCGAATACCGCAAGCTGGTCGTCATCGTCTGGCTGGTCGTCATCGCCTCCATGGCGGCGATCTGGGGCGGCAATGCCTGGCGTGGCGCCTCATGGGACACCGACGATTTCATGCGCCTGGTCCAGGTGCGCGACTGGTTGGGCGGTCAGGGCTGGAGCGACCTGACGCAATATCGGTTGAATCCACCGGACGGCACGCCGATGCACTGGTCGCGCCTGGCCGATCTGCCGCTGGCGGCGGTGACCCTGGCGCTGTCGCCCCTGCTCGCCGTGAATGACGGCCTCGCCGTCGCCGCCATGATGGTGCCGCCGCTCTATTTCCTGCTGTTCCTGGTCCTCTATGCATTGCCGGCGCGCATGATGCTCGGCATGGCGCGCTCGCCGATCGCGCTGCTGGTGGCGATCTCCGGTTCCGGCACGGTGGCGCAATACGCGCCCGGCCGGGTCGATCATCACGGGCTGCAGCTGATCATGCTGATGGCGGCGGTGGCGCTGCTGCTCTGCGGCCTGGCGCGCCGGCGCTGGCGCAGGCTCATCGCGCTGGCCGGCATCCCCATCGGCCTCTCGCTCTGGATCGGGGCGGAGATGCTGCCGCTCATCGGCGCGTGGTTCGCGGCGCTCGGCCTGGCGTGGTGCTGGAGCGGCGGCGCGCTGGCGCGGCAGGGCGCTTTGGCCGCCGGCCTCGCCGCGTTTATCGGCCTAGTCCTGATCCTGGTCGCAATGCCGCGCGCGCTGTGGCCGGTTCCGGCCTGCGATGCGCTCTCCGTGGCGCCGGTCGGCGCGGTCGCCTTCGTTGCCGCCGGCTTCGCCGGGATGACGCTCCTGGACCGCTGGGCCGGCGGACGCATGGCGCGCCTGCTGATCGCCGCTCTATGCGGCGCCGTTGTCGCGGCCGCCTATGTGCTCGCCTTTCCCGAATGCCTCGGTGGCGGCCTCTTCGGCGCCCTCGACCCCGAGGTGAAGCTGCGCTGGCTGGACAAGGTGGCCGAGGCCATCACCCTCGCCGAGCAGCTGCGCCTGCGCCCGTTCGGCGCCCTCGACAAGCTGTGGACGCCGCTGCTGGCCCTCGCCTATTGCCTGTGGCGCCTGCGCCGGGCGGCAACCCGCGGCCGCCAGCTCTGGGGCGCCATGGCCGTGCTGCTCGCCGCGGCGACGGCGCTCGTCTTCTGGCAGGTGCGCGCCGCCAGCGCCGCGCAGGTCCTCGCCTTGCTGCCGCTGGCCGCGCTGGTCGCCGAGCTGTGGCAGCGGCTGAAGGGGCGCGGCACGCCGCGCTGGCGGCAATTCCTGGTCCTGCTGCCGATCCTCTTCGTCTGCTCGGCGGTGTTCTGGCCGGCGCTGGAATACGGCACGCGCTTCGCCGCCGCCGCGCTGGCGCCGACGCGGCCAGCGCCGATGCTGGTGCGGGCGGAATGCAGCGACCGGGCGGCGATCGCCCCCCTCGCCGCGGCGGCGCCGACCACGATCCTCAGCTATATCGACCTCGGCCCGATGCTGCTGTTCTCTACGCCGCATGCGGTGCTGGGCGCGCCCTATCACCGCAACAATGGCGGGCTGAAGGACACCATCGCCCTGTTCCGCGCCGCGGACGATGCGTGGATCCGCGACAGGCTGCAAGCGCGCGGCATCGGCTGGGTGGCGATCTGCCCGGGGCCGGAGAACTTCGTCACCTACGCCACGGAGACCGGCGACGGCCTGGCCGAACGACTCGTCGCCGGCAAGGTACCCGATTATCTGGCGGAGGTTCCCGACCCGGCGCATCCGGGCCTCAGGCTCTATCGCGTCGCGCCCTGAGACTTGCCTTCCCCCGGCAGTATTGAAGTTGCCCGGCCTTCGCCGGGCAGCGTCGAGTTCGCCCGGCCTTCGCCGGGCAGCGTCGAGTTCGCCCGGCCTTCGCCGGGCAGGGGAATCTGCAGATAGGCCAGCCGCTTCATCTCGCGCCGCGCGGTGGTGACGGTTTCCAGGATGATGCCACAGGTGAGTGCCAGGCAGGCCAGCAGCATGATGCCGGTCGCCAACACTGCCGTCGGCAGGCGCGGCACCAGCCCGGTCTGCACGAACTCGATGACGACCGGGATGCCGAGACCGAGCGAGAGCACCAGCAGCGTCAGGAAGATCAGGCCGAAGAAATCGGCCGGCCGCTCCTCCTTCACCAGGTGCAGCACCAGCTTGAGGATGTTCCAGCCGTCGCGATAGGTGGAGAGCTTGCTGAACGAGCCCTCCGGCCGCGCGCCATAGGGCGTCTCGATCTCCGCCATCTTCATGCGCAGCTCCAGGGCATGCACGGAGAGCTCGGTCTCGATCTCGAAGCCGGAGGACATGGCGGGGAAGGATTTCACGAAGCGCCGCGTGAACACGCGGTAGCCCGACAGCATGTCGCGGATGGTGCGGCCGAAGATGCGGCTGACCAGGCCAGTCAACAGCGCGTTGCCGAAGCGATGGCCCGGGCGATAGGCGCCGCGCTGGTCCGCCGCCGGTGCCTGTTCGACGCGCGCGCCGACCGCCATGTCGAGCTGCTGGTCGAGCAAAGCGGCGATCAGCTTCGGCGCGCTGGCCGCGTCATAGGTGCCATCGCCGTCGACCAATACATAGAGATCGGCCTCGATGTCGGAGAACATGCGGCGGACGACGTTGCCCTTGCCCTGCCACGGCTCGCCGCGGACGATGGCGCCGGCCGCCCGGGCAGCGCTCGCGGTCTCATCGCGGGAGTTGTTGTCGTAGACATAGATGCGCGCCCGCGGCAGCGCGGCGCGGAAGGCGCGCACCACGCCGCCGATCGCCACCGCCTCGTTGTAGCAGGGGATCAGCACCGCGATATCGAGATCGGCGGAGCCGGGCGTGGTCGTCGTGGCGAGAGTCTGGCTCTGGATCATGCGCTGCTTGCCGGGCATCAGGCCCGCGTGGTGAGATTGGGCGCCGAATGGTTTATTTTTCCTAAAGTCGACCGCGCCGCGCCGGCCAGGCACGGGCCGAATGACGCCATTTCGCGCCGGGTGGATCTGGCGCTATCCTGCGCCTGGTTGCACGCCTGGACCGCCCATCGGCGGCCCGCCTGAGGGGGAGTTACGATATGGCTTTCCGGGCCTGTCGTGGGACGATCCGGCGCCTGGCCGGCGCCATCCTGGGTCTGCTGCTGCCGGTCTTCGCGGCGCATGCCCAGCAAGCGCCGGAGGCCGCGCAACCCGCCCCGCCGCCGCATCAGGTGGAATTGCTGCTGGACCTGCTGCGCGATCCGGCGGTCCAGCAATGGCTGGCGGCGCAGCCCGCGGCCGGCACGGCGGGCGAGGCCGCGGCGGGTCCCCCGGCAACCGCCCCCGCTCCGCCTCCGACCATGCCCGGCTATTTCGCCCAACGCCTGCAGGTGCTGCGCGACAATCTCGCCCTGCTGGGGGCGGCCTTTCCGCTGCTGCCGGGGGAATTGCGGGAGGCCTGGATCATCCTGTCGCTGGAGTTCCAGGAAAAGGGCCTGTTCTCCATCCTGGTCCTGATCGCCGCCTTCGCCGCCGTCGGCGTCGCCTGCGTGTGGGCCTATTGGCGCCTGACCACCGGGTTCCGCAACTGGCTGATCGCCAGTGAGATCAGGAGCGTCGGCGACCGGCTGCGCGCGATGCTGGCGCGGCTCACCTTCGCCACCGGCTGGGTCCTCTCCTTCGCCATCGGCAGCGTCGGCGCCTTCCTGTGCTTCACCTGGCCGCTGCTGCTGCGCGAGATCGTGCTCGGCTATCTGATGGCGATCCTGTGCACCTGGCTGGCCCGCATCGTCGGCGGCTTCCTGCTCGCCCCGGGCGGCGGCGGCGCCACGCGCTTTCGCATCGTGCCGATGTCCGACGTCGCGGCCAAGTTCTGGCAAAGACGGCTGATCATCGCGGTCGGCGTGCTGGCCTTCGCCTGGGTGACCCTCGGCCTGCTGCGGACGCTCGGCGTC
>JAEUKU010000176.1 GCA_016794075.1 Rhodospirillaceae bacterium | reverse complement strand
CGCCGCGGTGCCGCAGGAGATCGAGGATGTCGACGCGCTCGTCTTCAACCACTTCGAGGAATTCTTCGGCATCAAGGACGTGCTGCAGTTCCGCTTCGAGGTCATCTCGGAAGAAGGCATCAAGCGCCGCTACCTCGCCCTTGGCCCCAGCCAGTCGGTCAATCTGAACCTGAAGGAGATGGCGGGCGCGCGCAGCGGCGCCGTCTGCATGAAGGTCTATGTGGCGCACCCGTATCTGACGCGCGGGCGGCACTACCGCTTCCGCGTCTGTGCCGACGTGTTCTGGAAGGATTCCTTCACCATCATCCACGGCTCGCACCAGTTCTTCAAGAATCCGAACAAGGAGCAGCCGTTCCGCCTCATCGATTCCGTGATCCGCGGCGGCCATGTCGTCATGACGGTGCCGAACTACGATCTCGACATGGCGGCGGATGACGAGATCGTGATCGGCAGCGGTGCCGGCAAGACCGTGCAGAAGCGCTCGCGCCGGCGGCCCGTCGAGGAAGTGCATTTCGCCCGCCGCGACCATCCTAGCACCGCGCGCGACTACTTCGCCGCGTCCTACAAGGGCTACGGCACCTCGTTCTGGTACGCGCTCGAGGAAGGCTGCTTCAGCAAGCCCGGCAAGCAGGGCAGCATCATGGGCAACCACCTGTGCAAGGTCGGCGTCGACAACCACGACGAGGCTGCCTTCCGCCCCGATGAGCGCCGCGTCGCCGAGCAGGCGGTGGCGGCCGGCTTCATGCCGCAGCCCTGCTACATCCCGGTCATGCACGGCAAGTCGAAGCTCGCCTTCGGCTTCAACTTCGACGCCTCCAACCCGCCCTTCGAGCATTACTGGCTGCGTTTCTACGCCGCCGATGGCGCCTTCCTCGGCGAGATGCGCTGGAAGAAGGACTTCATCGGCCCGGCCTTCATCGAGGACGTGCTGGATTCCTGGGGCAGCCCGGAGCGCTACCGCGTCGCCGGGGCGCAGATCGCGCCCGATCACCTGAAGATCGGCGTGGCGCCGCAGCGCTTCGTCACCACCGCCGATCTCGTCGTGCGCCATCTCGAGACCGGCGACCAGGACGCGACCGAGTTCCAGCCCAGCTGGCGCAACCTCGGCGCCGTGGTGCCGACCATGCCGCATTGGCTGCATCCCTCGATCGGCGTCATCGGCCGCACCAACGTGATCGGCCGGGTGCGCTGCCGCGACGGCTTCCGCACCGGCGTCTTCGTCGCCAACGGCAGCGGCAACCTGAAATACGCGATGACCGCGGAATGCGAGATATCGGCGATCAATCACCACGGCCGGCGCCTGAGCTATTTCCTGAAGCTGCCCGCCTTCGGCTGCGAGCTGGTCTGGCTCGACGACGTGATGGCGCGGTTGAAGGACCATGTCGGCGAGAGCGGCATCGCCACGCTGCAGGTGAAATCGGCGGACGCCGACTTGACCGCCCATGTCATCGGCATCGCGCCCAATGGCGCGGTGGGGCTGCAGCATCTCTGGGGCTATTAGGCGGGACCTCGGCCTGCGTGCGACAGGCATCGGTCCGGCGATGATCAGCGGCCTGCTGGCCCTGGCGCCGGCTGCATGGAATCCGGCCTGGCGTTGCGGCGAGGCGATCCGCGCCGCGCTGGGCGAGGGCGCGCGCATCGCCGTCGATCCGCGCCGCGTCATCGGTAAGTTGGCGGCCGGCGAGATGGCGCCGCTGAAGACCCACTTCCTGGTGCCCGGCTTGGCAGGGCGCCAGCTGACGCCGATCCGAGAACTCCACACCTATCGCGATGTCGAGGATTTCGCCGCCCATGGCGACGATTACGCGGCGACCCGGCTGTTCCGCTGGCTGCAGCAGGCTGCGGCGGAGGGCAGGCCGATCAACGCCCGCGGCGTGACCTGCGACAGCGAAGACAAGATGCTGGACTACTACCGCACCTACCTGGACCTGTTCCGCCGCCTGCAGCGCGACGGATATCGCTATACCGGGCCGGACGAGATCTGCTTCGGCATCGGCGCCGGGAGCGAGGTGGTGCATATGCGCCGCGGCACGCATCGGCTCGCCTCGGCGCACTTTCTTGGCTTGCCCTCCGTCACCGGCTATGTCACCCATGCCGACCCGGCCTGGGTCGCGGCCTGCCGCGTCCGGCACGGGGGCGGCCCGGTCGCGGCGATTGCCGCCGCGCTGCGCGCATTGTCCGTGGTTCCATGAGCAACATCGCCGAGATCTTCCGCCTGTTCTTCTTCGCCGGCTGGCGCCGCCAGGTCCTGATCCTGGTGGCGATGCTGCTGGGCGTCGCGGCCGAGAATCTCTCGATCGCCAGCCTGTGGCCGCTCATCGAGCTGACCGGCGGCGGCGCCGCGACCGCCTCGCCGGCCGGGCAGCTGGTGGCGCAGGTGCTGGCGTCGATCGGCCTCAGCCCGACGCTGGGATCCGTGCTGCTGTTCCTGTGCGCGACCATCACGCTGAAGTTCCTGCTGTCCAGCGCCGGCCTGATCTATGTCGGCAAGGAGGTGGCGCGGATGGCGACCCAGCTGCGCATCCGCCTGATCGGCGCGATCGTGAAGGCGCGCTGGTCGCATATCGTCGACACGCCGGCGGGCCGGCTCTCCGCCGCGCTCGGCGACGAGGGCGAGCGCGCCTCGGCGGCTTACCGCTCCTCCGGCCTGTTCGCGGTGAAGCTGACCGAGACGCTCACCTATCTCGCCGGCTGCCTCTGGGTCTCTTGGCAATTCTCGGTGGGCGCGGTCGTGGTGGCGGGCATCCTGTGGCTCGCGGTGTCGCGCTATGTCCGCATGGCGCGGCGCGCCGGCCGCACCAAGTGGAAGAGCACGCACCGCCTCTCCGGTACCGTGGTCGAGCTGCTGACCTCGATCAAGAGCCTCAGGGCGATGAACCGGCAGGCCTATCTCGGCACCATGGCGGAGGAGCATTCGAGTCGCATCCGCCAGTCGGTCGAGCGCGAGTATTACAGCGAATCCGCGGTCAAGGTGGTGCAGGATCCGCTGCTCGGTACCATGGTGGTGGCGGGCATCTATGTCGGCTACACCTATTTCGGCCTCGGCCTGGTGGAGTTGCTCGGCACGGTCTGGCTGCTGCGGCGTATCTCCGCCGGGGTGACGGCGATGCGCGGCGCCATGCAGCGCGTCGCCCTCGATGGCGTCGCCTTCTGGTCGGTCATCAACCTCACCGAATCCATGGAGCGGCAATCGGAGGCCCTGCATGGCGGCAAGCCCGCGCATCTGGCGCAATCCTGCCGTTTCGACAATGTGCGCTTCAGCTATGGCGAACGCGTGGTGGTGGAGAATGCCAGCTTCGATCTGCCGGTGGGCGAGGTGGCGACGCTGATCGGCCCGTCGGGCGCCGGCAAGACGACGATCGCCGATCTACTGGTCGGGCTGAACGAGCCGGATTCCGGCCGGATCCTGGTCGACGGCACGCCGCTCTCCGACATCGACCTGTCGCTGTGGCGCAGCAAGATCGGCTACATCCCGCAGGAGAACATCCTGTTCAACGACAGCGTGCGGGAGAACGTCACCCTCGGCGAACCCGGACTGAGCGACGAGCAGGTCATCGCCGCGCTCAAGCTGGCCGGCGCCTGGGGCTTCGTCTCGGCCCTGCCGCACGGGCTGGACGAGGTCATCGGCGTGCGCGGCAACCGCCTGTCCGGCGGCCAGAAGCAGCGCCTGTCGATCGCCCGCGCCCTGATCCACGAACCCGAGCTGCTGATCCTGGACGAAGCGACCAGCGCCCTTGACCAGGCGACGGCGCGCGAGATTTGCGAGGCGGTGCGCGGCCTGCGCGGCAACCGCACGATCCTCGCCATCACCCATCAGTCGATCTGGCTGGAGGCCGCCGACCGCGTCCTGACCATGCAGGGCGGGCGCGTGGAGACGACGGCACCGAAGGCCTAACGCCGATGAGCGCAGTATTATCCTTCCTCGGTCTTCCCGACCGACTCCCCGCCGGCGGTGTGCCCCGCGCGGTGATCTTCAGCGCCGGCCACGGCAGCACCTATCGCGGCCAAGACAGCAGCGGCCACGCTTTGGCCGCCGATGCCATCCGCGCCGCGAGTCAAGAGGATGCCGCTCTGATCGAGCACTGGGATTTCGATCTCGGCGGCCCGCTCTTCGACGGCCGACCGGTCAGTTGCGCCGATGTCGGCAACGTTCCCACCGCCCTGCATGACAATGCCGGCAACCGTGCCCGGATCGAGGTGAAGACTCGCGAGGTCCTGGCGCTGCCGGCAGTGCCGATTGTGCTCGGCGGCGACGATTCGGTCCCAATTCCCTTCCTCGCCGGCTTTGCGGATCACGGACCGGTTTGGGTTCTGCAGATCGACGCGCATATCGACTGGCGCGACGAGCTGCATGGCGAGCGCTTCGGCTATTCGAGCCCGATGCGTCGGATCAGCGAGATGGCGCATGTGGCAGGCATGGTCCAGGTCGGAATGCGCAGCGTGGGCAGCGCGCGCCCCGGCGAGGTGGAGGCGGCCCTGCGCTATGGCAGCCACTTGGTGACGGCGCGCGAGATCCATTCCCATGGCGTCGCGGCGGCGCTACGCCATATTCCGGAAGGCGCGCGGGTCGTCATCACGCTTGATTGCGACGGCCTCGATCCGAGCATCATGCCAGGCGTGGCGGCGCGGGCACCTGGAGGACTGACCTACACGCAGGCGATCGACCTGATCGCCGATATCGGCAAGCGGGCCAGGATCGCCGGCTTCGACCTCGTAGAACTTTATCCGCCCGCCGATATTGGCGGGTTATCTGCGCTCACCGCCGCGCGGCTTCTGGTCAACGCGATTGGCACCATCGTCCGGCAGGATTGAGCGGGGTTTCTAATCGGCCGCCGGCCGCGCTTCCGCGCCGGCGATGTCCGCCCGCTCGACCCGGCGCACGCCGCCGGCCTCGACCAGATAGATCCGGTCGGCGCGGCCGACCCAGGATGGCTGGTGGGTGATGGCGAGCACCGTGACCTTGCCCGCCTGCGCCGCCACGGTCTCGCAGATCTCGGCCTCGGTCGCGGGATCGAGCGCGCTGGTCGCCTCGTCGAGGATCAGCAGCCGCGGATTCGACACCAGGGCGCGGGCGAGGGCGACGCGCTGGCGCTGGCCGCCGGAGAGCTTGAAGCCGCGCTCGCCGACCGGCGTGTCGAGGCCTTGCGGCAGGCCGGCGATGAAATCGCCGAGACCCGCCGCGGCGAGGGCATCCCGGATGCGCGCATCGTCGATGGCCGGATCGCCGAGCGCGACATTGGCGCGGATCGTGTCGTTGAACAGGATGATCTCCTGTGCCACGTAGCCGATCATCGCGCGCCACTTGGCGATGTCGATGTCGCGGATGTCGATGCCGTCGATGCTGACCGCGCCGCTGTCCGGCGCGTAGAGGCCGAGGATGAGGTCGGCAATGGTGGTCTTGCCGGAGCCGGACTGGCCGATCAGCGTGGTAATGCCGCCGGCCGGAATCTCCAGGCTCACATCCTTCAGCACTGGGCCGCGGCCGTAGCTGAAGCCGACATGGCGCAATTCGCAGCCGCGCACCAGCGACGGCAGCGCCGTGCCCTGTAGCTTCTCGGCGGCCCGCTCGACGTCCTCGATGGTGTCGATCAGCGACCAATAGGTGACGTCGGCCTGGGCCAGCTGGGTCAGCACGCGGCGCAGCCGCGCGATGTTGCCCATCAGCACGAAGGAGATGGCGCCGGCCACCACGATGACGTCGGTGGGCGAGCCGAGCAGGCGGGCGGCGAGATAGGCGCCGGCGGCGAGCAGATAGGCCTGGATCAGGTCCGGCAGGCCCAGCGAGAGCGTCTCGTTGGTCACCAGGTCGTTGATCGCGGCCCGCATGCGCTTGGCCTCCTTCACCACCTCGCCGATCAGGCTGGCGTGGCGGTTCATCGCCTTCAGCGGCTTGAAGCCGACGAGGACGTCGTTCAGCTCCTGCACCAGGCCGCGCATCGCCTGCTGCCGCTCGCGCCCGGCGCGGCGCGCGGCGCGGGTCAAGGCCCTGAGCGAGAGGCCCATGAGCACGCCCATGGTGATCGCCACCAGGGCGATCTTCCAGCCCATGAACACGGCCAGCGAACAGAACACCACCGTGCGCACCATCTGCTCGATGGTCTGCAAAGCGGTGCGGAAGGCGAAGGAGGCCCAGTTCGCCTCGGTCGTGGCGGCGGCGACGAAGCGGCCGACCGGCTGGATGGTGAAATACGACCACTTGGCGTTGACCAGGGCGCGCAACAGGCGCTGCCGCATGCCCTCGGCGATGCCGGCGCCGGCCGCGCCAAGGCGGCGCGAGACCCACATGTTGATGACCGCCTTCATCCAGAACATGGCGACCAGCACGAGGCAGAGCACCGGCAGCTCGGCCGGCAGGTGCAGGAAGGCCAGGCCCTCCTCGATGGCGGTCTGCAGGCGGGTGGGCTCGCCCATGTCCTTGGTGATGATGGCCAGGATCGGAAACAGCGTGGCGATGCCGATGCCGTCCAGCAGCCCGGCCGCCAGCATGGCCCCCACCAGCAGCACCTGGCGCGCCGTGCCATGCCGCCGGATCAGCGCGATGGCGCTGAGAATCGAGGTGTGCTGGGCGCCTTGCGAAACGGGGGGAGGGGTCATTCTGGCTCGGGTTCAGCGGAATTCGCGACGCAATGTCGCGCAATGCGCGGAAAGCCGGGTTGATAGCACTCTCCCCGGGCAACTCCAACCACATGAGCTAAAGGCTTGAACGAACGGGAATTTTGCGGCAAAACCGCGCAGGGCCGGGGTGCCGATTGCTGGGGCTTCCGGATATCATTTAATGTGGCGTTTCGCAGAATCGAAAGGCGCGAGGACCGTCTGCATGGACTACAAGGTCTTCATCCAGACCAACGAGGAGCAGTATCTGGGCGCCGTCGTGGCCGCCTATGCGCTGCACCGGAACAGCCGGCACCCCGAGCGGTTCGGCGTCGAGATCCTGCATTACAACGACTTCCCCTGGCTGCACGCCAAGGAGGGGCAGAAGTTCCTGCGCGGCGTCGAGCATCGGGTGTGGGAACGGCACGACCTGCAATCCTTCACGCCGCTGCGCTTCGCGCCGCCGAAGCTGATGAACTATTCCGGCCGCGCCGTGGTCATCGACCCCGATTGCTTCGCGGTCGGCGACGTCTGGGACCTCTTGAGCCGCGACATGCAGGGCAAGGCGCTGATGTGCCGGGTCCGCCCGGCGATCAAGGAGCTGCCGGCCTATCGCGCCTCCAGCGTCATGCTGCTCGACAACGCCAGGCTGCCGCACTGGGACGCCGAGAAGACCTTCAACGAGACCTTCGCGTTCAAGGTCGACTACCTCAAGTGGATCAAGCTGGAATACGAGCCGGAGGAAAGCGTCGGCCTGTTCGAGCCGGAATGGAACGACTTCGACCGCCTGACGCCGGACACCAAGATCCTGCACACCACCTATCGCCGCACGCAGCCCTGGAAGACGGGCCTGCCGGTCGATTTCACCGTGCGGGTGAAAGACTATTCCCGCTATCCGTTCCCGAAATCGGTGTTCAAGCAGCTGAAGCACATCATCGCGCCGAAGCGGCAGAAGTCGGAAACCTACCTGCCTCATCCGGATCCGAACCAGGAGCGGCTGTTCTTCGGGCTGCTGGCCGAATGCCTGCAGAAGGGGCTGGTCACCGAAGCGGTTGTGCGCCGCGAAATGTCGGCCAATCACGTGCGCCACGACGCGCTGGAGCTATGCTCGCGCGCCGCGGCCTAGGGGCAGCGGCCGAACGCCGCAGCGTCATTTCGCGATTTCGGCGAGGATCGAGGCATGACTAGCATGGACGCGAACTTGACCAACGCTCACGCCTCGGAGGGGCAGATGTTCGCAGCCGCCGTGCACTCCCGCACCCCGAAAATGCTGTCCGACGTGCAACCGCGGGACGTCGTGACCGAGCCCTACGCCCACTACTATCGCGCCGACGTGGTGGCGAGGCCGCTTTATGAGGAACTGGCCGCCGGCTTCCCCAGCCTGGAGATGATCGTCAACGGCCGCGCCGATGTGGGGTCCAACGAAGCCGTGCGCATGACGGTGAAGCAGGTGCTGGGCGACCGTCGCATCTCGGCGCTGTGGCGCGAGTTCTTCGAATACCATACGTCGCCCGACTACTGGCACGACGTGACGCGCCTGTTCGCGCCGCATTTCCGCCGTGAGTTCCCCGGGCTGGAGGAGCGCATCGGCCGGGCCTACGAGGACTGGCGCGTGGTGCCGCGCGGTTTCGCCGGCGAGGCCGAAGTGCGCCTGGATTGCCAGTTCGTGATGAACACGCCGGTGACCAGGACCAGTTCGGTGAAGACCCCGCATGTCGACCTCTGCGACAAGATCTTCTCGGCGCTGTTCTACATGCGCGATCCCGCCGACAGCAGCGCGGGCGGCGATCTCGACATCTACGACTGGCGCCGCGACCCGCGCTTCGTGAAGCACCGCACGCTCAACCGCGACGTCGAGCTGGTGAAGACGGTTCCGTACCAGGCCAATTCCTATGTCTGCTTCGTCAATTCGGCCGAAGCGGTGCACGGGGTCAGCCCGCGCGGCCTGACCCCGGTGCCGCGCCGCTACATCAATTTCATCGCCGAGCTGCCGATCAAGGCGTTCGAGCCGAAGCAGCTGAACCGGCTGCAGAAGTTCTGGTACGCCAGCGAAGTCGACGCGGCGCTGGGCGACGACCGGTACTGACCGCAGGACGCACGCCTCGGCCGTCCCGGCGATCTGAGACGGCGACGGTCACGAAACGATGACACGCATCAAACTCGCCTTTGCCGCGTCGCTCGCGGTACCGGTCGCGCTGTGGCTGCTCGCCGATAGCCTGGCGCCGGAGCCCTTCGGCTATTTCGCGTTTCGCGCCGTCTTCGTGCAGCTATCGGGCATCATCGCCATCGTCGCCATGAGCGCGGCGACGATCCTCGCGCTGCGGCCGAAATGGCTCGAGCCGCATCTCGGCGGGCTCGACAAGATGTACCGCCTGCACAAATGGCTCGGCATCGCCGCGCTGGTTGCGGCCGTGCTGCATTGGTGGTGGGCTCAGGGCACCAAATGGATGGTGGGCTGGGGCTGGCTTGAGCGGCCGGCGCGTGGCGGCGGCCAAGGTGAAGGTCAGGGTGCTGGCGCGGGAGCCGGGCCCAGCGGCGTCGTCGATTGGCTGCACGGGCAACGTGGCCTCGCCGAGGGCCTCGGCGAATGGGCGTTCTACGCGGCCGTGCTGCTGATCGTCCTCGCGTTGTGGAAACGCTTCCCCTATCACCTCTTCGTCAAGACGCATCGCTGGATCGCTGCGGCCTATCTGGTACTGGTCTATCACGCCGTGGTCCTGACCAAACCCGCGTACTGGGTGCAGCCGGTCGGCTGGCTGCTCGCGGCCTTGCTGGCGGCGGGCACGGTTGCCGCGCTGTTGGCGCTGTCCGGTCGCATCGGCGCGGGGCGCAAGGTCGCGGGGGCGATCGAATCGATCATCGACTATCCGGAGCTGCGGGTGCTGGAAACCAGGGTCCGGCTGCAGCCGGGCTGGCCGGGTCACAAGTCCGGGCAGTTCGCCTTCGTCCAGTCCGACCGCAGCGAAGGCGCGCATCCCTATACCATCGCCTCCGCCTGGAACGCCGAAGACCCGCAGGTCACCTTCATCACCAAGGCGCTTGGCGACCACACCACGCGGCTGCGCGAACGCCTGCGCACCGGCATGGAGGTGACGGTCGAAGGGCCCTATGGCTGCTTCGATTTCGATGACGAC
>JAEUKU010000169.1 GCA_016794075.1 Rhodospirillaceae bacterium | reverse complement strand
TCGTCCATGCCCTGGCGGGCGATGCGCAGGTATTCCTCCGGCAGGTCGATGCGCGGAAAGACCGGGTTGCCCTCGTCGTTCGAGGCTTCGCTGGAGATCTGCCGCGCCAGCCGCGGCTTCACCGCGTAGCCGCCATTGGCCAGCCGCGCCGTCATCACCGCGAGCTGCAGCGGCGTCGTCAGGATAAAGCCCTGGCCGATACCGGCGACCAGAGTTTCGCCGGGATGCCAGATGTCGTTGAACGTCGCCCGCTTCCACTTGGTATCGGGGATCAGGCCCGGCTTCTCGCCCGGCAGGTCGAGCCCCTCGACGTCGCCCAGGCCGAACATGCGCGCGGTGTCGGCCAGCAGATCGATGCCGGCCCGCCGCGCCACCTCGTAGAAATAGACGTCGCAGGAATGCTTGATGCCGTCGACCATGTCGACCGAACCATGGCCCTCGCGCTTCCAGCAGTGGAAGCGCGCCGAGCCGAGCGTGGTGACGCCGTTGCAAAAGACGTGGTCGTGCGGGCTCATTCCGGCGCGCAGGCCGGCGATGGCGGTGATCATCTTGAAGGTCGATCCGGGCGCGTATTGCCCGCTGATCGGCTTGTTGTTGAGCGGGCCGTAGATGTCGTTGGTCAGCTCCTGCCACTCGTCCGTGGTCAGGCCGCGATAGAAGGCGGTCGGGTCGTAGGAGGGCGTCGAGGCGAGCGCCAGCAGATCGCCGGTATAGACGTCCATCACCACGGCCGCGCCGGCCAGCTCCGCCGACAGGCGCTGATGCGCGTATTGCTGCAGGCCGATGTCCAGGGTCGTCACCAGGTCGCCGCCGGGCTCGCCTTCCTGGCGCGCCAGTTCGCGGATGACGCGGCCGACCGAGTTCACCTCCAGCTGGCTTTCGCCGGCCGCGCCGCGCAGCGGCTGGTCGTATTGCCGCTCCAGCCCGTTCTTGCCGATGCGGAAGCCCGGCTGACGCAGCAGCGGGTCGGAATCCTGCTCGACCTCCTTCTCCGAGGGCACCGCGACATAGCCCAGGATGTGCGAGGTGATGCCGCCGAAGGGATAGACCCGCTTCTGGTCGATCTCGATGGAGATGCCGGGCAAATCGGGCAGGTTGAGTTCGACCGAATTGACCTGCTCCCAGTCCAGATCGTCCTTGACCGTGATCGGCACGAAGGCACGGTTGTTCTTGCGCGCCTTCATGACGCGGGCGATCTCGCGGTCGCTCAGCGGCACGATCTCGGCGAAGGATTTCAGCGTGCCTTCGACGTCCATCGCGCCCTTGTCGTCGCGCGCCTGCTCGGCCACCAGGATGGCGCGGTAGTTCGGCGAGTTGCTGGCGAGCGGGATGCCGAAGCGGTCGAGGATCAGCCCGCGCGGCGGAAACAGGATGCGCCGGTTGATGCGGTTCTCGTCGGCCAGCAGCTTGTATTTCTCGCCTTCGATCACCTGCAGGTAATAGAGCCGCGCGGCCAGCGTGCCGACCATCAGCGCCTTCATGCCGCCGAGAATCGCCAGCCGCCGGGTGAATACCTTCTGCTGGTTCTGGGTCTGCTGCTTGGCGCGGCTCATGGCAAGCGCTCCGTCACTCGAACAGAGCGTGCTGCAGGCGCCCGAACAGCAGCGTCAGCAGCGGGTAGAGCATGATGTTGACGACCGTCTGCAGCACCAGCGGCCACGGGTTGGGCCATTGCTCGAGCACGAGCGCCGCCATGGTCCAGGCGACGAAGAAGGTCAGCATCGCGGTGGCGGCGAAGGCCATCCACACCAGCATGAAGGAGGCATCGGCCAGTTCGCGGCGCCACAGCTGGGCGCTGCCGGCGACCACCAGGGCCACGATCATGCTGAGCCCGAACGGCGCCAGGCCGAGCAGGTCGGCGGCGAAGCCGATCAATGCCGCGACCCACGGCGTCATCGCTTCCGGCTGGTAGATCGACCAGTAGAAGATCGCCGCGGTCACCAGGAATCCCGCCAGCGGCGCGTCGAATGGCCGCCAGGGCGCAATGCTGACCGCGAGCAGCAGCAGCGAGATCAGGGCCGGCGTCGCCAGTCGCAGGAATTCGCCGATCTGGTGGCGGATGCCGAGGCCGCTCACTCCGTCGCCCCCTCGATCGGCTTCAGCTTGGGCTGGGTGTTGGCGGGCTTGATCAGTTTGGGCAGCTGCACCGGTCCGGCCGTCGGCTTCAGCACCGGCACGGCCGTGCTGACGTCGATGTCGAGGTCTTCCTGCAGCACGCCGGGCAGGCCGTAATCCACCATGCGGATGTATTCGAGGCGGCCGAGATCGGCGAAGGGCTGCACGAAGACCTTGCCGTCGGCGATGTCCGCGACCTCGCCCACCGGCAGCCCGGCGGGGAAAGCGCCGCCGACGCCGGAGGTGACGACGTGATCGCCGATCTTCACGTCCGCGTCGCGCGACAGGTAGTTGACCTCGGGGCGCTCCGAGTTGTTGCCCGCGAGGATGGCCTGGTCGCGCGTGCGCTCGATGAGGACGGGGAGCCGGCTGTTGATGTCGGTCAGCAGCATGACGCGCGAGACGCGCTTGCCGACATCCTGCACCCGGCCGACCAGGCCGTTGCCGACCATCGCCGCCTGGCCCTTGCGCACGCCGTGCTGATCGCCGGCCAGCGCGATGACGCCGCGCACGAAACCGGAGGATGCGTCGGCCACCACCGGTGCGCTGATGAAGGCGAGGCGCGGATTGGGCGTCATCTTCAGCAGATCGCGCAGGGCGGCGTTCTCCGCCTGCAGGTCGCGCGCCTGCTGCTGCCAATCCTTCAGCGCCTGGTTCTCCAGGCGCAGCGCCTCGACCTGCGACTTCAGCGAGAAATAGGATTGCACCTCGCCCGCCGTCTCGCGCGCGGTCTCGATGGGCGAGGAGACGGCATAGAGCACCGGGCCGATCTGGTCGGCGGCCCAGATGCGCAGCCGCGACAGCATGATCGTGTCGGCCTTGCCGATCAGCAGGACGCCGAAGGCCGCAACCAGCAGCAGAACGAAGGAAAACCGCTGAAACCACACCTTGAGGGAGGATGTGGCGCCTATCGCAGTCGAACGCTGTCTCACGTCCCGCCCTCCGGGGTGCCGACTTTATCGGCAAAAGCCTTGGAATTCCGTGACTTGCTCGATTTTTCCACAGGCTGGGTCCGGCCGCAAAGAAAAACTGCGGGCAGGATAGGGGAAGATGGTTAATACATGCTGATCAAGACGTGGCGGTGGGCCTTGATATCCTCCAGGCACCTTCCGGTGCCGAGGGCGACGCAGGAAAGCGCATCGTCGGCCACCGAGACGGGCAATCCCGTCGCGTGGCGCAGCACGTAATCGAGGTTCGACAGCAGGGCGCCGCCGCCGGTCAGCACGATGCCCTTGTCGACGATGTCGCCGGCCAGTTCGGGCGCCGTATGCTCCAGGGCCACCTTGACCGCCTCGATGATGGCGCCGACCGGCTCGGCCAGGGCCTCGGAAACCTGGCGCTCGGTGATCACCAGCTCCTTGGGCACGCCGTTCATCAGGTCGCGGCCCTTGATCTCCATGACCTTGCCCTCGCCGTCCTCGGGCGGGCAGGCGGAGCCGATTTCCTTCTTGATCCGCTCGGCCGAGCCTTCGCCGACCAGCAGGTTATGGTTGCGGCGGATATAGCCGATGATCGCCTCGTCCATCTTGTCGCCGCCGACGCGAACGGAACGGGAATAGACGATGCCGCCGAGGGACAGAACGGCCACTTCCGTGGTGCCGCCGCCGATATCGACCACCATGGAGCCGGTCGGCTCGGTCACCGGCAGGCCGGCCCCGATCGCGGCCGCCATCGGCTCCTCGATCAGCCAGACCTTGCTGGCGCCGGCGGATTCGGCGGATTCCTGGATCGCGCGGCGCTCGACGGCGGTGGAGCCGGAGGGCACGCAGACGATGATCTGGGGCCGGGCGAAGGACCGGCGGTTGTTATGCACCTTGCGGATGAAATGCTTGATCATCTCTTCCGCCACCTCGAAATCGGCGATGACGCCGTCCCGGAGCGGCCGGATGGCCTGGATGTTGCCGGGGGTGCGGCCCAGCATCAGCTTGGCTTCGTCGCCGACGGCCAGAACGTGCTTTTTCCCGCGATTGTCGGCGATGGCGACGACGGATGGCTCGTTGAGGACGATGCCGCGGCCCTTC
>JAEUKU010000105.1 GCA_016794075.1 Rhodospirillaceae bacterium | reverse complement strand
GCCAAGGTGCTGACGCTGATCGCCGCCGCGTTCGCAATCTGGATGTCGTTTTCCTATGCCGAGCGCGAGGGCATGGCGCGGTTCGAGCTGCCGATCCTGATGCTGCTCGCCACGCTCGGCATGATGATGATGATTTCGGCCAACGATCTCATCTCGCTCTATGTCGGCCTGGAGCTGCAGAGCCTGGCGCTCTACGTGACCGCCGCGATCCGCCGCGACACGGTGAAGTCGACCGAGGCCGGCCTCAAGTATTTCGTCCTCGGCGCGCTGTCTTCGGGCATGCTGCTCTACGGCGCCTCGATGATCTACGGCTTCGTCGGGACGGTCAGCTTCGACGGTCTGGGGCAAGCCTTGACCGGCGGGGCGCCCTCCATCGGCGTGATCATCGGACTGGTGTTCCTGTGCGCCGGCCTCGCCTTCAAGATCTCCGCCGTGCCGTTCCACATGTGGACGCCGGACGTCTATGAGGGCGCGCCGACGCCGATCACCGCCTTCTTCGCGGCGGCGCCAAAGGTGGCGGCGATCGCGCTGTTCACCCGCGTCCTGGTCGAGGCCTTCGGCGGCATCACCCCGCAATGGCAGCAGATCATCGTCGCCATCGCCATCGCCTCCATGGCGCTCGGCGCCTTCGCGGCGCTGGTGCAGAAGAACATCAAGCGCCTGATGGCCTACAGCTCGATCGGCAATATCGGCTACGCCCTGGTCGGCCTCGCCGCCGGCAGCCAGCAGGGCGTCAGCGGCCTGCTGTTCTACATGGCGACCTACGTGCCAATGACGCTCGGCGCCTTCGCGGTGATCCTCGCCATGCGCCAGAAGGGGCAGATGGTGGAAGAGATTGGCGATCTGGCCGGGTTGGCCAAGAGCCAGCCCTGGCTCGCCCACATCTTCGCCGCCATCCTGTTCTCGATGGCAGGCATCCCGCCGCTGGTCGGCTTCTTCGGCAAGTGGATGGTGTTCGCCGCCGCGGTCGATTCCGGCATGTTCGTCCTCGCGGTGATCGGCGTGCTGACCAGCGTGGTGTCGGCCTATTACTACGTGCGCATCGTCAAGGTGATGTATTTCGACGAGCCGGCCGGCGTGTTCGACCGCGTCGACGGATCGCTGAAGCTGGTCCTGGCGTTGTCGCTCGCGGTTGTCGCCATCGGCATCCTGTTCATCAACCCGCTGCAGACCTCGACGGCGGTGGCCGCCGCCTCGCTCTTCGCGGGATGAGCCTCGCGTTCCGCGTCGAGGAAACGCCCGAGATCGACAGCACCAACGAGGCCTGCCGGCGGCGCGCCTTGCGCGGCGAACCGGCCGGCCTGGTGATCCGCGCCGATCTGCAGACCAAGGGGCGCGGCCGGCGCGGGCGGGGCTGGGTGTCGCCGCCGGGCAATCTCTACACCTCGATCCTGTTGCGCCCGTTGCGGCCGATGGCGGAGGTCGCGACCCTCGGCTTCGTCGCCGTGGTGGCGTTGGGCGACGCTATCGCGCCGCTGCTGCCGCCTGCGGTCGCGCTGCGCCACAAATGGCCGAACGACCTGCTGCTGGACGGCGCCAAGGTCAGCGGCATCCTGCTGGAGACGCAGGGAGCGGAGCAGGGCGCGGAGGGTTTCGTGGTGCTCGGCATGGGCGTCAACATCGTGAGCCATCCCTCCGGCACGCCCTATCCGGTGACCGATCTGCAGGAAGCGGGGGCGGCACCCATCGGGCCGCGCACGCTGCTCGACCGGCTGCTGGCGGCCTTCGCGCCGCTCTATGATGCCTGGGAGGCGTCGGGTTTTGCCGCCATCGAGCCGCTCTGGCGCCGGCGCGCGCTGGGGATCGGGCAGTCCATCGAAATCCGGCTGCAAGACACCGCATTGCAGGGGGTGTTTCGCGACCTCGACCGCGATGGCGCGCTGCGCCTGGCGCTGGCGGACGGATCGGAGCGCCGCATCTCCGCCGGTGATGTATACTTTTCCGGGCAATCGGAAAGCCGGGACCGGAGCTGAGTCATGCTGCTGACCATCAACGCCAACAACACCAACGTGAAATTTGCCGTCTGCAGGGACGGCCGGATGATCGCCGATTGGCGGCTGAAGACCGATGCGCAGCGCACGGCGGACCAGTATATCGTCTGGCTCAACCAGCTGATGCAGATGTCGGGCATGGCGCTCTCGGACATCGATGGCTGCATCATCGCCACCGTGGTGCCGCAGAGCTTGTTCCACCTGAACATGCTGTGCGAGAAGCACCTGAAGACCGCCCCGCTGGTGGTCGGCGACCCGGCGGTAGAGCTCGGCATCGAGGTGCTGCTGGACAAGCCGACCGAGGTCGGCGCCGACCGCCTCGCCAACGCCATCGGCGGCCACATCCACTACAAGAAGCCGCTCGTGGTGGTAGATTTCGGCACCGCGACGACCTTCGACGTGGTGGATGCCGCCGGCAACTACATCGGCGGCGCCATCGCGCCGGGCATCAACCTCAGCCTCGACGCGCTGCACAACGCCACCGCCAAGCTGCCGCGCATCGCGGTGGAGCGGCCGGCCAAGGCGATCGGCAAGGACACGCTGAGCGCCATGCAATCCGGGATCTTCTTCGGTTATGTCGGATTGGTCGAAGGCATCGTCGTCCGCATCGCCACGGAGTTCAAAGCCGAGACCGGGGCGGATCTGGAGGTGGTGGCGACGGGCGGCCTGGCGCCTTTGTTCCACGGCGCGACGCCTGTTCTGCGTCACTTGGACCAGGAGATCACCACGCGCGGGCTGATCGAAATCTACCGCCGTAATCGCGGCTGATCGAAAGACCTGATGACCGAATCCCTGACGCCGAAAAACGACGAACTCCTCTTCCTCGCTTTGGGCGGGGCGGGGGAGATCGGCATGAACCTCAACCTCTATGGCCATGCCGGCAAGTGGCTCATGGTCGATCTCGGCGTCACCTTCGGCGATGAATCGACCCCGGGGATCGAGGTGATCATGCCCGATCCCGAATTCATCCGCGAACGCGCCAAGGACCTGATCGCCCTCGTGCTAACCCACGCGCATGAGGACCATATCGGCGCGGTGCCCTATCTGTGGAGGCAATTGCGCTGCCCGCTCTATGCGACGCCCTTCACCGCCTCGGTGCTGCGGCGCAAGCTGGAGGAGGCGGGACTGCAGCACGAGGCGCCGGTCACCCTGATCCCGATGTCCGGCAAGGTCTCACTCGGGCCCTTCGAGGTGGAACTCATCACGCTCACCCATTCGATTCCGGAGCCCAACGCCGTCGTTATCCGCACCAAGCTCGGTGCCGTGCTGCATACCGGCGATTGGAAGTTCGACCCGAACCCGCAGCTCGGCCTCACCTCCGACGAGGCCGCGCTTCGCAAGCTGGGCGACGGCGGCGTGCTGGCCATGATCTGCGATTCCACCAACGTCTTCGTCGAGGGCACCTCCGGCTCCGAGGCCGATGTGCGCGAGTCCCTGCGCGACCTGGTCGGCACGCTGGAGAACCGCATCGCCGTCGGCTGTTTCGCCAGCAACGTGGCGCGGCTCGGCACCATCGCCGAGGTGGCGGCGGAGCATGGCCGGCAATGCGCGCTGGTCGGGCGCTCGCTCTGGCGCATGGTGGCCGCGGCGCAGGAGAACGGCTATCTCAACCATCTGCCGGAATTCGTCGCCGAGCACGATGTCGGCTTCTTCCCGCGCGACAAGATCCTGATGATCTGCACCGGCAGCCAGGGCGAGCCGCGCTCGGCGCTCGCCCGCATCGCGCGCAAGGAGCATCCGCATGTGACCTTGGAACCGGGTGATGCGGTGGTGTTCTCCTCGCGCACCATCCCCGGCAACGAGAAGTCCATCGCCCGGCTGCAGAACGATCTTGCCCTGCAGGGCGTCGACGTCATCACCGACCGCGACGAGGACATCCATGTCTCCGGCCATCCGGCGCGTGACGAACTGATCGAGATGTACCAGATGGTGCGCCCGCGCATCGCGATTCCCGTGCATGGCGAGGCGCGCCACATCAAGGAGCATGTGGCGCTCGCCAAGCAATGCCAGGTCTCTGAGGCGATCGAGGCGGCCAATGGCACGGTGATCCGCCTGGCCCCCGGCCCGGCGGAGATCGTGGCGCAGGTGCCCTCGGGCCGGCTCGGCCTCGACGGCAAGAGCCTGATGCGCCTCGACGGCGACATGCTCCGCCACCGCCACCGGATGAGCTTCAACGGGCTCATCATGGTTTCCCTGGCGCTGAACGGGGAGGGCAGGCTGCTGGGCTCGCCCCAGGTCAGCCTGGAGGGTCTGCTGGACGGCGGCGAGGCGGCGGCCGAGGCCATTACCGAGATGTCGGAGGCGGTCGCCGAGGCCATCGGGGCCTTGAGCCGGGCGCAGCTCATCCTGACCGACGAGGTCGCCGAATGCGCCCGCCTGGCCGCCCGCCGCTGGTTCCACAAGGCCTATGACAAGAAGCCGGTGACCAAGGTCCA
>JAEUKU010000080.1 GCA_016794075.1 Rhodospirillaceae bacterium | reverse complement strand
CACCAGTATGGCATCGGCTTCCCGAAGGGCAGCGAGCTGGTGGCGAAGGTAAACACGGCGCTCGCTAACATGAAGAAGGATGGCCGCTACAACGCAATCTACAAGAAGTGGTTCGGCTCCGAGCCGCAGATCTGATGGCGTGAGCGCGCGCGCCGGTCGTGCCGGCGCGCGCTTCTTCGAACTGGAATGCCGCTATGGACTTCGATTGGACTGTCATCGCCGACGCCCTGCCGGCTCTGCTGAATGGAGCCAGGCTGACGATCCTGATCGCGCTGGCGGGCCTCGTCGGCGGCCTAGTCGTAGGCTTCATAGCTGGATTGATGCGCGCGTACGGCAATACCCCTCTGAGTGCGATCGCATTTGGCTATATCGAGCTGATTCGAGGTACGCCGATCGTTGTCCAGGTCATGTTCATATACTTCGCACTGCCGGTTCTGGCGGAGGTCCGCGTCAATCCAATGACCGCAGCCATCACTGCGATCGTGGTCAATGCAGGCGCCTACATCGCTGAAATCGTGCGTGGCGCGTTCCTGTCGGTCCATAAGGGTCTCAAGGAGGCCGGGCTGGCGCTCGGCCTTCCGATGTGGAAAGTTCTCGTTTATGTCATCGGCCCGGTGGCCTTCCGGCGCATGATTCCGCCGCTCGGCAACCAGTTCATCGTCAGCCTGAAGGACACATCGCTGTTCATTGTGATTGGCGTCGGGGAGCTCACGCGCCAGGGACAGGAGATCATGGCTGCAAACTTCCGCGCGGTGGAAATCTGGACCGCCGTCGCCGTGCTCTATCTCATCATGACCGGCACGTTGACACTGATCCTGCGCATCACAGAGAAAAGGATGCGCATCCTATGAACGTCGTTGAGTTTCGCAAGGTGACCAAGGCCTTCGGGCGCATCGTCGTATTGCGCGAGGTCGACCTGAACATCGAAGCAGGCGAGGTAGTCGTGCTCATCGGCCCGTCCGGCTCCGGGAAGTCGACGCTCCTGCGCTGCATCAACGCGCTGGAGCAGATCGATGGCGGTGACCTGTTGGTCGACGGGATCAGCGTCAAGGCCGGACGCTCGCAGGTCCGCGTGATCCGTCAGGAAGCCGGTATGGTATTCCAGCAATTCAACCTATTCCCACAGATGACGGCGCTGGAGAATGTCGCGTTTGGGCCAAGGCAGGTGCGCGGTGCGAGCAAGGCGGAGGCGACCACCCAGGCGCAGGCCTTGCTTGCCAAGGTTGGACTCGCCGATCGCGGCCACCACTACCCATCCGAACTCTCCGGCGGCCAGCAGCAGCGCGTCGCAATCGCCCGTGCACTGGCGATCAAACCAAAGCTCATGCTGTTCGACGAGCCGACGTCTGCACTCGACCCGGAACTCCGTCATGAGGTGCTCAGGGTCATGCAGTCGCTCGCCGAAGAGGGCATGACGATGATCGTCGTGACCCATGAGATGGCGTTTGCCCGAAAGGTTGGCACCCGATTGATCTTCATGGAAGACGGCAGAATTTCTGTTGACGGCAACCCGACAACCCTGCTCAGCAATCCGGAGAACCCGCGGCTGCGCGAGTTCCTACAGCATGTACACTAGTGGGCGGGCGCGCCTCGGATACCTGGAGGTTTCGGGCTCGCACTATGATATTGGAGTTCAGCTCGGGCGATTTGGGGCACGAATCGCGCATCGCCACCTTGTCGCGACGGATGCCTGGGCCTCCGTCATGGCGCGCCGCAATGATGGCGCGGTCGCCCAGATGCGCGAAGCGGTTGCGGCACAGTTCCCGGCCTACTGGCAGGAGTTGATCGGGTTGTCAGATGGTCTTGGCTTGCCGTTTGATGACGTATTTCTCTGGAATTGTCGCGGCGACGTCTGGGCGTTGGCGCCGGACGGCTGCACAACCGTTCAGATCCCGGGCGATTCGCCGATCGTCGCACATAACGAAGACGGCGATCCCAGGCTTCGCGGTCATTGCGCAATTGCGCACGTCAAGCCCACAACAGGCAAGGCGTTCAGCGCATTCCTTTATCCCGCATCGATTCCTGGCCACACGTTTGCCGTCACTGATGCGGGACTCGTCCAAGCTGTCAACAACATCCGCTCGCGAGAGGCCGGCGTTGGGTTGCCGCGCATGGTGCTGGGACGCGCGATGCTCGACTGTCCGACCTTGGAGGACGCCGTTCAGCTTCTTTGCACGTCTGAGCGCGCCGGTGCATTCCACTTCACGCTGGCGCAGCGCGGCGATCAACGCCTGTTCAGCATCGAATTCACCCATGCGCGGTGCTCCGTACTGTCGCTTGAACGAGCCTCCTGCCACGCTAACCATCTCGTGCACTCGAGCATGGCGGACGAGAATCAACTTATCACTCATTCTTCGCGTTCACGGCAGGAGCGCGGCAATGCTATGCTCGCGGAGACGAGTGCCGGGACGGTGGATGCATTATCGGTTCTGTGGGACAGGGGCGATCCGGCCCTTCCGATCTATCGCGAGCAGGGCGACGACCCAGATCGTGAGAACACGCTGGCGACGGCCACTATCCGGATCGGCGCAACGTCCATCGAGTGGCAAGTTTACGATCGTTCCAAGGTCCCGCCGTGTTACGCTTTTAGCAATCTCGACAGACGAAATTGACGGTCATTCGGGCCGGAGTCCGTTAATGGCACTTAGCGGACAAACTGGTTTCCGTTAGCAGCGTCTGCTGCCGGTAGAGAAGCGGACCAACGAAACAGCTATCCCGAGGACCGAGAGTGTTCAGGACCGGAAATTTGAAGGCCGCCAGCAAACATCGCCTCAAGCACTGGGTGCCCAAGAGTGTTGACGGCGTTTGGGCAAATCTCAAATTCGGTGTCTTCGACCCCTGAACATGTCCGCTTAATTCCCTATTCGGGGAGTGTCGATTTGCCCGCAAGAGATAGAAAGAATGGGATTTTCTTTCGGGCCATGCGAAATCGCCAGGGGCTTCTTCGAGCGCTTTTCCCTGTATTTTCACTGGACAACAGGGAAGCGCGACCGGAGAGTGGTTCGCTCGTGACTGCTTCCACCGCCAGATTTTCGAAGCCTGACAATCCAAGCAGACTGCTTGTGGCACCCTCCGCGAGCGCGGGCGCTTGTCGTGCGGGGCGCGCTCTAGTTCCCCGCGGCGGCCAGAGAAGAGTCGAGCTTCAGCACCAGGCAGTCGGTGCGCTTGGCCTTGAGATTGCGGCAGGCGGTTTGGGCGTCGGCCTTGCTGAGGCCGGCCACGCGGGCGCGGTAGACCTTGCCGCCGTTGTTCATCTTCTGGCTGTCGATTATGATGCGCGCATCGGCGAGCAGGGCGGGCTCGGCCTTGGCGGCGACCTGCGCCGCCTTCTGCGCGGCGATGTATTTGGAATAGGCGCCGACCTGGATGCCGTAATCGCCGTCCGCCTTCCACACCACCGTGGTCGATTGCGTGTCGGGCTTGGCGATGGCGGCGATCTCGAGATCGCCGCGGGTCCCCGGCTTCAGCAGCGGGACCAGGCGCGGCGCGCCGGAGGCGGTCGCGGCACCGGCCGCGTCGAGCTCGAAATCGGCCTCAATGATGCCGGCGGTCTGCGCCGGCTGGAACGGCTTCGCCTTCGGCTGCAAGCCCTGGGCCTGCTGCGTGTCCGCCTGCAGGGCCTGGGCGACGATCTGGTCCAGCGCGATGCGGTCCTTGGCCGGTGCCGGCTGGGTCGCGGCAAGCTGCGTCCCGGCGCTGCGCGGCGCCTTGGCGGCCAGCATCAGACCGGTGCCCTTGGTCTTCTTGAAGCCATCGGCCAGCAGGTCGGCCACCTTGCGGTCGCGCGAGGAGGGGCTGGAGCCGCCGAGGACGACGACCACGAGGCGGCGACCGTCGCGCATGGCGGAACTCGCCAGGTTGAAGCCCGAGGCGCGGATATAGCCGGTCTTGATGCCGTCGTAACCCTTGAAGCTCTTCAGCAGACGGTTATGGCCGTTATAGGTGACGCCGCGGTATTTGAACTTGGTGCGGCTGAAATAATCGTAATACCGCGGGAAGTCGCGCAGCAGCGCGATGCTGAGCGTGGCCAGGTCGCGCGCCGTGCTCTTCTGCTTCGGGTCGGGCAGGCCGTTGGCGTTGCGGAAGGTCGTGTGGGCCATGCCGAGGTCCCGCGCCTTGGCCGTCATCAGCTTGGCGAAACCGGCCTCGGTACCGCCCAGATGCTCGGCGACCGCCGTTGCCGCGTCGTTGGCGGAGCGGATGACCAGTGCCAGGATGGCGGTCTCGACCGAGATCCTGTCGCCATTGCGGACGTTCAGGTTGGTGGCCGGCTGGCCGGCGGCGAATTTCGAGAACTGGATCGTGTCGGTGAGCTTGACCCGGCCGTCCTGCAAGGCTTCGAACAGCAGGTAGAGGGTCATCATCTTGGTCAGCGAGGCGGGATAGGTGAGGCTATCCGCATTGGAGGCGCTGATGATCTCGCCGGTCACGGCGTCGACCACGATGCTGGCCTGGACCGGGCGGGCCTCCGCGCGCTGGGCCGTGCCGCCCAGGGCGACGGTGGCGATGGCCAGCACCAGCGCGACCGTGATCCGGCCGGCCCAGTTCGCCAATTGCCTATGCTTGACCACCCAGCGGGACGCCATCAAGTGTTCCCCTCAGCCGACGCGGCGCGCCGAAATGTGTTAACGGATGATACGAATCCGCCTGAATCTTGTCTACAACAACATGTTAGACTGGGGCCTCTTAACAATTGATGACTCAATCTTTCCCGGGACCTGCCGCAAAATGTTGAGATACCTGTCAGCTGCCGTGGTCGCTTCCCTCACCCTGGCGGGCTGCGCCTATCATGGCGGCAGCCAGAGCAATATCGACAACCCGCCCTACCGCAAGGTGGCCTGGTTCAGTTACCTGGACGGCTATGACATCCGGCAGAGCTGTGTCCCCGGGGCGCCGGACCGCTTCCGGCTGGTCTATAACGGCCAGTACGAGAAGCAGGTCCGGTCCTATGAGATCACCGGCGGTGGCAGCGGCGGGTATTACATCGCGCGGGCCATGGGCACGCCCAACCTGCTCGACCTGCAGCTCGACGACCTGCTGGCGCCCTGGCGCTGGCAAAAATCGGAAATGCCGCTCAATCCGGCGGAAATGGACGAGTTCCGCGACCGGCTGGCGGCCAGCGGCTGGGGCCAGGGCGCGCCGCAAGGAAAGCGTCTTCATTCGCGCGATTTCTACTGGATCGCCGCCGGCTGCCGGGACGGGCAATTCCACTACGACGCCTGGGTGCATGCCCAGGGCGACTTCCCGGAGGTCAAATTCCAGGACTTCCTGCTGGCGCGCGACAAGACAGGGATGGCTTTCCGCCAGCCGGTGAAGGTGGGACCGCTCGACCGCGCCGGACAGGGCCAGCCGCGCGACCGGCCGGGCACGATCTTCTCGCTGAGCGTCTCCGGCGAAGGGATCGGCGGGCTGATCAACGCCTTTTGATCCCGGCGGCGGGTCGCCCGGGAGGGCGGGACCGATCGTCGCATCGTCACAAATAGCGCCAATCCAGGCGCCGCGAGTGCACGCACCCAGTTCGTGGTTGATCGGCGCGCGGCGCGCTCTATCTTTTAACCTGACGTTGACATCCAATATTATAGATAAATGTCGAGAGCACAGACCGAGACGGCAATGGGCGCAATCGCTCCGAGGTGCGTGACCCCGGGACTGCCCATCAGGGCGAGCGGACCCGGCCGCGATGACGACGATGCCCGCGGCCCCGGCAACGGGCCGGGCGTGGGCACCATCGTCAAGACGCAGGTCAAAACCAAGAAGCCGTCGATGTACCGGGTGCTGTTGCTGAACGACGATTATACGCCGATGGAATTCGTCGTTCACGTGCTGGAGCGGTTCTTCAACAAGAGCCGCGAGGCGGCGACCGAGATCATGCTTCATGTGCACCACCGCGGTGTCGGGGTGTGCGGCGTCTACACCTACGAAGTGGCGGAAACGAAGGTGACCCAGACCATCGATTTCGCCCGCCGCCACCAGCACCCGCTGCAATGCACGATGGAGAAGGAGTAGCGGTTGGGAGGAGTTGAGCCCGCCGTGTCCACGAAGGAGAGCGCTGCATGCTGTCGCCGAACCTAGAGCAGACCCTGCATCGGGCCTTGGCTTACGCCAATGACCGGCGGCACGATTACGCGACGCTGGAACACCTGCTGCTGGCGCTGGTCGACGATCAGGATGCGATCGCCGTCATGCGGGCCTGCAACGTCGATGTCGACCGGCTGCGCCGCGACCTGACCGACTACGTCGACAACCAGCTGGGCAACATCGTCGGCCGCCACAACAACGAAGCCAAGCCGACCGCCGGCTTCCAGCGCGTGCTGCAGCGCGCCGCCATCCATGTGCAATCCTCCGGCCGCGAGGAAGTGACCGGCGCGAACATTCTGGTCGCCCTGTTCTCCGAGCGCGAGAGCCATGCCGTCTTCTTCCTGCAGGAGCAGGAGATGTCGCGTCTGGACGCGGTCAACTACATCAGCCACGGCATCGCCAAGTCGCCGGGCAGGTCGGAGGCGCGGCGGGTGCGCGGTGCCGACCCTGAAGGGGAGGCCAATGGCGTGAAGACCGGCAGCGAGGCGCTGGAAGCCTATTGCGTCAATCTCAACAACAAGGCCAAGGACGGCAAGATAGACCCGCTGATCGGGCGCGAATCCGAGGTCAACCGCACCATCCAGGTGCTGTGCCGCCGGACCAAGAACAACCCGCTCTATGTCGGCGATCCGGGCGTCGGCAAGACCGCCATCGCCGAGGGCCTGGCGCGGCGCATCGTCAACGGCGACGTGCCGGACGTGCTGAAGAACGCCACCATCTTCGGCCTCGACATGGGTGCGCTGCTGGCCGGTACCCGCTATCGCGGTGATTTCGAGGAGCGGCTGAAGGCGGTGGTCAAGGAGCTGGAGGCGACCGAGGGCGCCATCCTGTTCATCGACGAGATCCATACCGTGATCGGCGCCGGCGCCACCTCGGGCGGGTCGATGGATGCCTCCAACCTGCTGAAGCCGGCGCTGCAATCGGGCCTGCTGCGCTGCATCGGGTCGACCACCTACAAGGAATACCGGCAGTATTTCGAGAAGGACCGGGCCCTGGTGCGCCGCTTCCAGAAGATCGACGTCAACGAGCCGTCGGTCGAGGATGCGGTGAAGATCCTGCGCGGCCTCAAGCCCTATTACGAGAAGCACCATTCGGTGCGCTACACCAGCGAGGCGATCCGCGCTGCGGTCGAATTGGCGTCGCGCTACATCAACGACCGCAAACTGCCCGACAAGGCGATCGACGTGATCGACGAGGTGGGCGCGGCGCAGATGCTGCTGCCTGAATCCAAGCGCAAGAAGACCATCACGGTGAAGGATGTGGAGGCGACGGTCGCCACCATCGCCCGCATCCCGCCAAAGTCGGTCAGCAAGGACGACAAGAACACCCTGAAGAACCTGCTGCGCGACCTGAAGACCATGGTGTTCGGCCAGGACAAGGCGATCGAGGCGCTGGTCGCCGCGATCAAGCTCGGCCGCGCCGGCCTGCGCGAGCCGGAAAAGCCGATCGGCTGCTACCTGTTCTC
>JAEUKU010000060.1 GCA_016794075.1 Rhodospirillaceae bacterium | reverse complement strand
AGAACCACAAGAAATACAGCCGCCAGGTCTATGTGCTGCCCAAGCACCTGGACGAGAAGGTGGCCGCGCTGCATCTGGAGAAGATCGGCGTGAAACTCACCAAGCTCACACCGAAGCAGTCGGAATATCTCGGCATCGCCGCGGCCGGCCCGTTCAAGCCGGAGCATTACCGCTACTAGGCAGCCGCCCATATCGCTGCGCAGACGGCGCGACCCGCTCGGTCGCGCCGTTTTGCCTTGCCGCCCGGGGCTGTCCGGCTACCGCGGCAGTTGTCGTAAACAATTGAAAAGATTACAGTCAGGCCATGTCGCGGGGGAACAACGCACCGATTCGTGGCGTCACCTTGGCCTGTGCCGGGGCGCTGGCGTTGGCCATCGCCGGGCTGGCCGCGTTCGGGTCGGGTCCGGTTCTCGCGCAGGTGCCGACCGACAGCACCCTGGAGACCTTCCCCGCCGTCACCCTGGCCGGGGTCAACGTCGCCAGCGTCAATCTGGTCTGGGCCGCGGTGCTCATCGGCGTGGCCGCCATCTTCCTGCTGGCACAGCATGTCACCCATCGCCTGGCGCTGCGGCGCGAGCAGGACGCGCGCAGCGACGTCTCGCGCCAGCTGATCGAGGCGCGCGAGCGCCTGGCCAGCGCGCCGGTCGGCTTGATCGAGTGGTCGGGCGCCGGTCATGTCGAAATCAACCCGCGCGCCGCCGAACTCCTGGGCGTGTCGACCGCGAGCCTGATCACCGATGATCTGCGCCGCATGCTGCAGCCGCTTGGGCCCGATGCCGGGGAAGCCTGGGACACACTGCTCTCCGGCAAGGGCGCCGGGCAGCAGGTCGTGCGCCACACGGGCAGCGGCCGGCGGCTGCGCCTGCAGCGGATGGATGAGCGCGATGGCCGGCGGCTCTGGCTGGACGACGTGTCGGAATCCATGACCATCGCCGACGAGGCGAAGAACGCCACGCGCGACTTCATCGACCTGCTCGACCGGCTGCCGATCCCGGTCTGGCGCCGTGACGCCGCGCTCGCCATCACCTATTGCAATCACGCCTTCTACCGCCTGCTCGACCTGCCGCCGGGCGAGCCGCTGAAGCCGGGCCGCGACATCAACAGCGCGGCGCGCGCCTTGGCCGCGCGGGCGTTGAAGCTCGGCATGGCGCAGTCCGAAAGCCAGCAGCAGGTGGTGGGCGGCAAGCGCCGCCTGTTCGATTTCAACGAGGCGCCGCTGCCCTCCGGCGGCCTGATCGGCTTCGCCATCGACCAGACCGCGCTGGAGGAAACGCATTCGGAGCTGGCGCGCCACATCGCCGCCCATGACGACGTGCTGCAGAGCCTGGGCACCGGCATCGTCATCTTCGGCCCGGATCGCCGGGTCAAGTTCTTCAACAGCGCCTATCGCGACCTGTTCGAATTGGACGCGCAGTTCCTGCGCTCCGAGCCCACCATCGACGAGGTCCTCGATTCCTTGCGGGAGCGGCGCCAGATCGCCGAGCAGGCGGATTTCCGCAACTACAAGCAGGAATTCGCCCGCCACATCATGTCGATCATCGGCCCGTTCGAAGAGCTGATGCACACCCCGGCCGACCGCACCTTCCGCATGGTGGCCACACCGCACCCGATGGGCGGCGTGATCCTGACCTACGAGGACGTGACCGACCGCCTGGCGCTGGAAGCCAGCTACAACACGCTCATTGAAGTGCAACGTGAGACCATCGATCACCTCTATGAGGGCATTGCCGTCTATGGCGGCGACGGCAGGCTGAAGCTGCATAACTCCGCCTTCGCCCGGATGTGGTCGCTGACCGACGACGAGCTGGCGGGCCAGCCGCACGTCGCCAAGGTCGTCGACCTGGTGGCGAAATTCTTCTCCAACCGCAAGGACTGGCCGCTGCTGCGCGAGCGCATCATCAGCGAGGTGGCCGACCGCGAGTTGCGCAACCTGCGGATCGAGCGCAGCGACAAGCGCGTGATCGACGTGGCGGCGATTCCGCTGCCCGATGGCGGGCGGCTGTTCAAATATACCGACGTCACCGACAGCATCAACATGGAGCGCGCTTTGCGCGAACGCAACGAGGCGCTGATGGCGGCCGACCGGCTGAAATCGGAATTCATCGCCAACGTCTCCTACGAGTTCCGCACCCCGCTCAACGCCATCATCGGCTATGCCGAGCTGCTGTCGCGGCAGTATTTCGGCACCTTGAACGAGAAGCAGCAGGAATACAGCGCCGGCATCCTCGACGCCGCCCAGGCCCTGCTGCTGCTGATCTCCGATGTCATCGACGTGGCGGCGATCGAGGCCGGCTACATCAAGCTCGATCTGAAGCCGGTCGACGTGAAGGAGATGCTGGATGCGAGCGAAAGGCTGTTCCAGCAGCGCGCCCGCATGCGCTCCGTCGCCCTCAGCCTCGATTGCGCCGGCGAATTGGGCGAGATCGTCGGCGATCAACAGCGCCTGAAGCAGGCGCTCTCCAACCTGCTGTCGAATGCGCTCTCCGCCGCCCCCTATGGCGGCGCCGTGACTCTCCGCGCCAAGCGCCAGCCGATGCAGCTCGCCATCGCGGTGGAGGTCAACTCGGCGCCCAGCACCGAGACCGGCCCGCTCGACATCGGCATCCTGCCGGCCGAGCTCGGCGGCAGCGCCGGGTCGGGCCGCGACGTCACCAGCGGCCTCGGCATCGCCCTGGTGCGCACCCTGGTGGAACTGCATGGCGGCCGCGTCGAAACCGAGATCGGCGTCGGCTACCGCCGCGTCGTCTGCACCCTGCCTCTCGACCCCACCGGCCGCGCCGCCACCCTGCACTGATCCGGACTCGGCACGGGTGCAAGGCCTTGCCGGCTAACCATTTTTCGTGGCATTCTAATTAAGGCAATGTGCGAAGCCATGCTGCCGTCACAGGTCTGAGAATGTCGGGATGTACCATCTCGCGCATTCCGACGCGGCGCGGTGGAAGCCTGAAGCCGGCGTTCATATTGATTGACGCCCAGAGCCGCATTTGCGCATAGGTGCCCGGTAGCGGGAACCGGAAGCGCAGCAGCAGATTACTCCTGCGACAGGTGGGCGTCGGGCGCGACGACGCTCCGCGATTTGCGAAAAGCCCAAGCCGCAACGAACGCGCTGTAGAAAAACTTGAGCGACCGTCTCGGGGGACATCGACCTGCTCTTGGGGCAAGCTCCGATGCTGTTCAACTCGTTTGAATTCCTGGCGCTTTTTCTTCCGGCGGTGCTGGCCGGGTTTATCCTCCTGGCGCGGCTGCGCCAGCAGCGCCTCGCCGCGCTGTGGGTGACGGCCGCTTCGCTGTTCTTCTATGGCTGGTGGAACCCGAGCTACGTGCCGCTGCTGCTCGGCAGCATGCTGTTCAACTACGCGCTCGGCGGATACCTCCTGCGCAAGCCGAGCCGGACGGCGCTGATCCTGGGCATCGCCGCGAACCTCCTTCTGCTGGGCTACTACAAGTATCTCGGCTTTGCCGTGGGGGTTGCCGACCAGGCCTTCGGCCTCGACTGGGCCATACCGAATGTGATCCTGCCGCTCGCCATTTCGTTCTTCACCTTCCAGCAGATCGCCTATCTGGTCGACGCGCATGACGGCGCCGTCACCGAGCACGACTTCCTCAACTATTGCCTCTTCATCACGTTCTTTCCGCATCTGATTGCCGGGCCGATCACGCATCACCGCGAGATGCTGCCGCAGTTCAGCGATCCGGAGGTGTTCCGGCCACGGCTGGAGAACATCGCGGTCGGCGCCACGCTGTTCCTGATCGGTCTGTTCAAGAAGATCGCCATCGCCGATACCATGGGCGGCTATGCGCGCCCGGTCTACGCCGCGGCGGCGGACGGCGTGCCGCTGACCTTCGTGGAATCCTGGAGCGGCGCCCTCTCCTACGCGTTGCAGATCTACTTCGATTTTTCCGGCTACACCGACATGGCCATCGGCCTCGGCCTCATGTTCGGGATCAGCCTGCCGCCGAACTTCGACAGCCCATTCAAGGCCCGCAACATCATCGATTTCTGGGCGCGCTGGCACATGACCCTGACCCGCTTCGTGACCGCCTATATCTATAACCCAATCGTGGTGCGGATGACCCGCAGCCGGATCAGCCGCGGCCTGCCCCTGCCGAAGCGCGGCGCCATGCCCCTTGGCGCCTTCATCGGCATCGTCGCCTTCCCCACGATCCTGGCGATGACCGTCATCGGAGCCTGGCACGGAGCGGGGTGGGCCTTCGTCGTCTTCGGACTGCTGCACGGCGTGTATCTCGTCATCAATCACGGCTGGCGGCAGATCAAGGTCAGGCTCGGCTGGCCGGTCTACAGCGACAATCCGCTCGCCGTCGTCGGCTCGGTTGCCCTCACCTTCGTATGCGTCGTCGTCGGCCTCGTCTTCTTCCGCGCGGACGATCTGCCGGCGGCGTTCAACCTGCTCGCCGGCATGGCCGGCGCCAACGGAATCGTGCTGCCGGGGCGTTTCGCGCAGTTCCTGACCGATCTCGGGTTGCCGACCGGCGATCTCACCTATTTCAGCGTGGCCCAGATGCTGTGGATCCTGGGGCTGATGGCGATCGTCTGGGCATTCCCGAATTCCCAGCAATGGCTGCGTGACTATCGAACGGCGCTGGAGGCGCGCCCGCGGGAGACGTGGCTGCAATCCGCCCTTCCGGTGGCGGTCTGGCGGCCGAACGTCGTTGTCGGCCTGGCCCTGGGCTGGGTCGGCTTCTTCGTCATCCTGCGGGCAATGTCGGTCGCCCCCACCGAGTTCCTCTATTTCCAGTTCTGAGGCGGCGATGGAACAGCTCCGCTGGCTGCCAAGCCATCCAGACCTAAGCAGCGCGATCAAGGCGGCGCGGGGGCAGACCGACCCCGAGCGACGCCTTTGCGACGCCATTGCGCTCACCGGCTACCGGCGCGATTTCATCGCCACGGAAAAGCTCGACCGGCTGATCGCGGATTGCCCGACGGCACGCGCGGGATCGGAGCTGCCGGCCCTGATGCATCTGCAGCCAGCACGCCTCGCCGTTCTGTCGTCCCACACGGTGGACCATCTGGTTCCCGGGATGCGCGTCGCCGGGCTCGGCCGGCGCCTCGCGCTCGACATCACGGTGACGCCATACGGCCTCTACCGTGCCGTGCTGGCGGAACGCGACGCCGAACTGGCCGCCTTCGCCCCGGATTTCATCCTGCTGGCCCTCGATTCGCACGAAATGGCCTTCGACCTGGCGATCGACGCCTCCGAGGCCGAGGTGGCACGGGCGGTCCAGGAGCGGGTCGCGGATCTCGCCCGGCTTTGGCGCGCGGCACGCAGCCTCTATGGGGCACAAGTGATCCAGCAGACCTTCCTTCCGGCGGCACCGCCGTTATTCGGCTCGCTCGAGCGGGTCGTGCCCGCCTCCCCTTCCGCCCTGGCGGAGCGATTGAATGATGCGCTGCGGGATGCGGCGCGATCCGAGAATGTGCTGCTGTTCGACCTCGACCTGCACGGGCGGCACCTGCTGTCCGGCCAGGCCCTCGCCGATCCGGTGCGGTGGCACCAGGCGAAGCAACTGGTGAGCCCGATTGCTGCGCCGGTGCATGGCGACCTGGTCGCGCGGCTTCTGGCGGCAGCGCTCGGCCTGTCGCGCAAATGCCTGGTCATGGATCTGGACAACACCTTGTGGGGCGGTGTCGTCGGCGATGACGGCGTGGAAGGGATCAGGCTCGGCCAGGGCGACGCCCTGGGCGAGGCCTTTCTCGCCATCCAGGGCTATGTCGCGCTGCTGGGGCGGCGCGGCGTCGTGCTCGCGATCTGCAGCAAGAACGACCCTCGCATCGCCGAGGCGGCCTTCTCGGATCACCCCGAGATGGTGCTGCACCGGCAGGATATCGCCTGCTTCATGGCGAACTGGGACGACAAGGCCACGAATCTCCGGCGCATCGCCCAAGATCTGAGCCTGGGCCTCGACAGCCTCGTCTTCCTCGACGACAACCCGGCCGAGCGCGACATCGTGCGCCGCGAGCTTCCCGTCGTCGCGGTCCCGGAGCTGCCGGAGGATGTGGCCGACTATCCCGTCTGCCTCTCCGAAGCCGGATATTTCGAGGCGGCGACCTTTACCCGCGACGATGCCGGCCGGGCGCAAAGCTACCGCGCCAAGGCGGCGCATCACGAGGCCCTGGCGCAGACCACGGACATGGAAGGCTACCTGCGCGGCCTCTCGATGACCCTGGTCGCGTCAGAGATCCGCCCCGTCGACCTGCCCAGGGCGGCGCAGCTCATCAACAAGAGCAACCAGTTCAACCTCACCACGCGCCGCTACACCGAGACGGAGCTCGAGGAGATGATCACCGATCCCGGCACCATCGCCATGTGCTTCAGGTTGCATGACAAGTTCGCCGATCACGGCCTGATCAGCGTGGTAATCGCCCGCCCGGACCCCGAATGGGAGGAACAGGCGCTGCTGATCGACACCTGGTTGATGAGTTGCCGCGTGCTGGGCCGCCAGGTCGAGGCGGCGGCAGTGGAGGCGCTCGCCGCCGCTGCAGCGCGGCGCGGGATCCGCTGGCTGATCGGGGAATACCGGCCGACCCCGCGCAATGCCCTGGTCGCCGACCACTACGGCAAACTGGGTTTTGAGCCGCAACACCCCCCGGCCGAGGGCGGGAACGCCGTGCGTTTCTGGCGCCATGCGATCGGCGACACACCCATCCCGGCCCATGTCATCAAGCTGAAGGGGCTGCAATGACCGAAACGCAGATATACGCCGAGTTGACCGACGTTTTCCGCGATGTCCTGGGCAACGATGCCATCGTGCTCCGCCCCGACACCACGGCGGCCGATGTCGACGGCTGGGACAGTCATGCCCACGTCACGCTGGTGGTGGCAACCGAGATGCGGTTCGGCATCCGGTTCCGCACCGCCGAGCTGGAGGGCCTTCACAATGTCGGCGATTTCGTTCGCCTGATCGAGCAGAAGCGGTCGGCTGCATGATGGGTTGGCGAGATTTCCACGCACATCAAGGGACGGATGGGCATGCGCCGTCGGGATCGCGCTGGTATCTCGTCGCCCTGTTCGGCGGATTGCTCGCCGGGCTGGCGACCCTGGGCGCCTTCTATGGCGGCTTGCAGCTGGCCGGGCAGCTGCCGCCGCCACCCTTGTCGAACAGCGTCTGCGTCGACGAGAAGCTCGTCTTCCTGCGCAACCACCCGATCGGCGAGCCAAACCTGCTGATCATCGGATCCTCGGTGGCATGGCGGAACTTCAACAGCTCGGTCGTCGTCCGCGACGTGCGCGGCGCGAAACCGCTGAACGGCGGCTTCTGCGGTCTGCGCATCCACCAATCGGCCTTCATCGCGGATTGGCTGATCGAACACGCGCCCAGTGTCCGCGAGGTGCTGCTGATGGCGTCACCCATCGACTTCAAGGACTGCGACTTCCCCGGCACCCTCTTCGACCACGAGGACGTCGACCGTTTCGTCTTCGAGCGCGCGCCGATGTGGAGCTTCTATCTGCGCTATTTCGATCCGATCTCCCTCGCCAGGAACATCGAGCGGCAGCAGAAGGGCTTGGCCGAGGCCCGTGCGATGGGGTTTTCGATCGAGTTCACCGAATACGGCGACGGGCCGATCGATACGGACCAGGACCGGGGCCTGTTCTATGGCCCGATGCAGCCGCCGCAGGATGCCTGCCTGACGGCGCTGCGCGAGCTGGCGGAGCGCCTGCAGGGCGAAGGGCGACGCTTCATGGTGATGACGACGCCTCTGCATCCCGGCTGGAAGGACGCCTATGACCCGGATGGCGCGTTCACGCGGGACCTGATCTCCCGCATCGCCGCCGCCCTGGACGGCACCGGCGCGGAAGTCTGGGATGCCAGCTATGCCGTACTCGGCCCGGCGGCCTTCACCGACGCCATCCATGTCCGCTGGTCGGCGACCGACGAACTGACCGAGGCGATCCTGCTCCGCTTTCCGCTCTGAGCACCTGCAACGGAGACCTCAGGCGCCGGGAACGCCCTTGGTGGTCGAATACTCGAAATGCAGCGCCTCGTTCGGGTGCACCAGCGGATAGCAGCCATGCGCCGCCATCGCCGCTTCCGAGAAGCCGCACAGTATGAGCTTCAGCTTGCCAGGATAATTGGCGATGTCGCCGACGGCGAAGATGCCCGGCGCGGAGGTGGCGCAGTTCTGCGGCGCCACCGCAATGTGGCTCTTGTCGAGGTTCAGGCCCCAATCGGCGATCGGCCCCAGGTTCATGGCGAGGCCGAAGAAGGGCAGCAGCACGTCGGCCTCGAGACGGCGCACCTTGCCCTCCAGGGTCGCGACATTGACCGCGCTCAAGCGGCCATCGACGCCCTCCAGGCTGTGCAGCTGATAGGGCACCACCAGCTCGATCTTGCCTTCCTTGGCCAGCGCCTCCATGCGCGCAACCGAGTCCGGGGCGCCGCGGAACTTGGGCCGGCGGTGGATGACGTAGATGTGCGCGGCGATCCCCGCCAGGTTCAGCGTCCAGTCGAGGGCAGAATCGCCGCCGCCGGCGATCACAACCCGCTTGCCGCGGAAATCCTCCTTGCGCTTCACGAGGTAGAAGACGCTCTTGCCCTCGTATTGCGTCAGGCCTTCGAGCGGCGGGCGGTTGGGGCCGAAGGCGCCGCAGCCGGCGGCGATGATGACGGCACGGGCGTCGATCTTGGTTCCTGTGCTGGTCTCGAGCAGCCAGCGCTCCCCATTCCGGGTCAGCTTCTCGACCTGCTGGCCGAGGTGATAGACCGGATCGAAGGGCGCCGCCTGCTGTTCCAGCTTCGCCACCAGGTCGGCGGCGTCGATGGAGGGATAGCCGGGAATGTCGAAGATGGGCTTTTCCGGATAGAGTGCTGCGCATTGGCCGCCGGTCGTCTCCAGCGCGTCGACGACATGACACTTCATTTTCAGCATGCCGCATTCGAACACCGCGAACAGGCCGACCGGTCCCGCCCCGATGATCGCCACGTCGGTCACATGCGTCTCAGCCATGCCTCGCTCCTGCTCGCTGGGGCGGCCTGCACCCCGGAATCGCGCCGCATCCTGCCGCCGCGGATTCGGGAAGTCCATCGCCGCGGCGACGCCGCCATTCCCCGCGCCGCCGCTTCGATCCCTTTCCGTTCCGCAATACCCCACCGGGCCAGAGGGTGAATTGATCTTGCGCCCTGGTATCGCTAAAAGCAGGGCGCAATGAGCGTCATGACCAGGCCCGATTCCCCCCTCTCCGTCGCCTTGCCCGACCTCGCGGCCACCGCCGCTTTGGGGCAACGTTTGGCTGCCCTGCTGCGGCCGGGCGACGTGGTGGCCCTGAAGGGCGATCTCGGCGCCGGCAAGACCACGCTGGCCCGCGCCATCGTCGCCGCCCTGTCGCCGGAAATCGAGGAGGTGCCGAGCCCGACCTTCACCCTGGTGCAGACCTATCCGGTGCAGTTGGCGGAAGGGCTGGCGGAGATCTGGCATTTCGATCTCTACCGCCTGGACCATGTCGAGCAGATCTACGAGCTGGGGATCGAGGACGCGCTGACCGACGGTATCTGCGTGATCGAATGGCCCGAGCTGGTCGAAGGCCTGCTGCCGAAGGCCAGGCTCCTCACCGTCGCCCTGGGCATCACCGCGACGGGTGCCCGCTCCGCGATCCTCAGCGGCGGCGCGGCCTGGACCGAACGTCTTGCGAAACTGCGGAGCGCCGAGCCATCGTGACCGCCATCGATCGCGCCGCGCGCGAAGTCCATATCGCCGCCTTCCTCAAAGCCGCCGGCTGGGCTTCCGCCGAGCGTGGGCTGTTGGCCGGCGACGCCTCCTTCCGCCGCTATGACCGGTTGAAGATGGCCGGCCGCAACGCCGTGCTGATGGATGCGCCGCCGCCGATGGAGAATGTCGGCCCGTTCCTGACCATCGCCAGGCTGCTGCATGGCCAGGGCTTCAGCGTGCCGGAGGTGATGGCCGCGGATCGCGAGCACGGCTTGCTGCTGCTGGAAGATCTCGGCGACGACACCTATACGCGCCTGCTGCAGCGCGGCCATGACGAGCGCGCGCTCTATGAGCTCGCCACCGATGCGCTGATCGAACTGCGACGGCGGATCCCGGCGGAGGCGGTGGCGGCGCTGCCCGGATTCGACATCGCCCGCAATCTGCGCGAGGTCTCGCTGCTGCTCGACTGGTACTGGCCGGCGATCAAGGGCGCGGCGGCGCCGGATGCCGCGCGGGCGGAGTTCGAGGCCGCCTGGCGCCAGGTCCTGCCCCGGATGTGGGATGCAGGCACGACCATCACGCTCTACGACTTCCACGTCGACAACCTGCTGCTGCTGCCAGGCCGCGAAGGCTTCCAGGCCTGCGGCCTGCTCGACTTCCAGGACGCCATCGCCGGGCCGGTGCCCTTCGACCTCGCCTCGCTGCTCGAGGACGTGCGGCGCAACGTATCGAAGCCGCTGGCGCGCGACATGATCGACCGCTACCTGGCCGGCAATCCAGACCTCGACCGCGGCGCCTTCCTCTCCGCCTATGCCGCTTCGGCGGCGCAGCGCAATTGCCGCATCGTCGGTACCTTCGCGCGGCTGCTGCGGCGCGACGGCAAGCCCTGGTACCAGCGCTTCATGCCGCGGGTGTGGGAATTGCTGGAGCAGGACATCGCGCATCCGGCCATGGCGCCGGTCGCCGCCTGGTTCGCGCAGCATGTGCCCGCGGACGACCGCCGGCCGCTCATCGACCCCAGCAAGTAGGACGAGACCAGACGTGCCGGAGCAGCGCCCCTTCACGATGCCGACAACCGCGATGGTGATGGCGGCCGGATTCGGCAAGCGCCTGCGGCCCTTAACCGACAAGGTGCCGAAGCCGCTGACCAAGGTGCTGGGCGTGCCGCTGATCGACGTGGCGCTGAACCGCCTGGCCGCGGCGGGCGTGAAACGCGCCGTGGTCAACCTGCATCACCTCGGCGAGCAGATCCGCGCGCATCTGAAGGATCGCAAGGAGCCGGAGATCCTGTTCTCCGAGGAAGAAGAGATCCTGGAGACCGGCGGCGGCATCGTCAAGGCGCTGCCGCTGCTGGGCGACCAACCCTTCTTCACCGTCAATGCCAAGATCATCTGGCTCAACGGCAAGGTCGATTGCCTGCTGCGCCTGGCGCAGATGTTCGATCCCGACAAGATGGACGCGCTGCTGCTGCTGCAGCCGACGGTGACGGCGGTGGGATACAATGGCACCGGCGATTTCATCATGGACCCGGACGGCCGCATCGCCCGCAAACCGGAGCGCGAGGTCGCACCGTTCCTCTATGCCGGCATCCAGCTCTGCCATCCGCGCCTGTTCCGCGACACCCCCAAGGGCGCCTTCTCCACCAACTTGGTGTGGGACCGCGCGATGGAGGAGGGCCGGCTCTACGGCATCCGCCATGACGGCGAATGGTATCACGTCTCGACGCCCGAGCACCTGACCGAGGTCGAGCGCAACCTGACCTTCCACGGCTGGCGGTTTTGAGCCAAGCTGCGGGGATGACATCCCCGCTGCGCAAGAAGCCCAACGTCCTCTCGATTCCCGGCGGCGTCTCCTTCGCCGAGGCGCTGGCGGCGGAATTGCTGCGCCTGGCCGGGCACGATCCGCTGAAGCTGGCCGAGATGATCGTGCTGCTGCCGAACCGGCGCGCCTGCCGCACCTTGCAGGAGGCGTTCCTGCGCCAAGCCATCGGACCGGCGGCGATCGACCCCGATTCGACCGGCGCGGCGAGCCTGCTGCCGCGCCTGATGCCGATTGGCGACCTGGACGGCGAGGATCTCGCGGTGCTGAGCGGGGCGATGCTGGGCCGCGCGAGCGCCACGATCCCGCCGGCGATTGGCGAATTGCAACGTCGCATGCTGTTGGCGCGGCTGATCATGGCGGCACCGACGCGCGGCGGCCTCACCGCCGAGGCCATCCCCCTCGACCAGGCGGCGCAGCTGGCGCAGGAGCTGGCGCGCCTGCTCGACCAGGTGGAGACGGAGCGCAAGGATTTCGCCGCCCTGGACGGCCTGGTGCCGGACAACCTGGCGCAGCATTGGCAGCTGACCGTCGATTTCCTCGACATCCTGCGGCGCAACTGGCCGGCCATCCTGGAAGAGGCGGGCGCGATCGATCCCGCCGAGCGGCGCAACCTGCTGCTCGATTTGCAGGCGCGCCTGTGGGAAGCAGCACCGCCGCCGACGCCGATCATCGCCGCCGGATCCACCGGCTCGATTCCCGCCGCCGCCGATCTGATGGCGGTGGTGGCGCGCCTGCCGCAGGGCGCGATCTATCTGCCGGGGCTGGATCGCGCGCCCAGCGACGAGGACTGGGCGGCGATCGAGGCCGACCCGACCCATCCGCAGCATGGCTTGGCCCTCCTGCTGCAGCGCCTGGAGATGACGCGCGATGACGTGGCCGACATCGCGGCGGAGGTCGGCGCTGAACGCCGGCAGCGCATGCGCATCGTCTCGGCGGCGCTGCTGCCCGCCGAGCGCAGCGACCGGTGGAACGCGCTGGCGGAGGGCATGACGCCGGCGGAGGTGGCCGCCGCGATGCGCGGCGTGCAGCGCGCCGATTGCCAGACCGAGCAGGAAGAGGCGCTCACCATCGCCATCGCGCTGCGCGGCTTCCTCGCCGAGCAGGCCGAAGGCATCGCGGCGCTGGCGACGCCGGACCGCCGGCTGGCCCGGCGTGTGGCCGCGCAATTGCGGCGCTGGAACATCGAGATCGACGATTCCGCCGGCCAGGAACTGTCGCACGCGGCCCCCGGCAGCTTCCTGCTGCTCCTGGCCGAGGCGGCGGCGGCGGAATGGGCGCCGGTGCCGCTGCTGGGATTGCTGAAGCATCCCCTGGCCGCCGCCGGCCAGCCGCTCGGCCAGCTGCGGCGCTTCGCCCGCCGGCTCGACCGCGAGCTGCTGCGCGGGCCCCGCCCGGCGCCGGGGTGGGACGGCCTCGACCACGCGATCGAGGCGCGGCTCGCGCGCAAGGAGCTGCACGAGGCGGCCGGGCGCGCGTTGAAAGCCGGGATCGCGGAGCTGCGCGCCGCGACCGCCTTGCTCGCCGATTGGCAGGAGCGCCTGGCGCCGGCGGCGCGCTTGCGGGCGCTGATCGTGGCGGCGGAGGCCCTGGCCGCCACCGACGCCGAAACCGGCCGCGAGCGGCTGTGGCGCGGCGAAGCGGGCGAGGCGCTGGCCGACTTCGCCCATGACGCGCTCGGCGCCTTCACGGACTTAAGCGGCATCGACGCGATCGATTTCTCGGCGCTGCTGATGGAGCTGATCGCCGGCATCGCGATCCGCCCCCGCTTCGGCAAGCATCCGCGGCTCTACATCTGGGGGCCGCTGGAAGCGCGCCTGCAGCAGCCGGACCTGCTGATCCTGGGCGGGCTCAACGAAGGCACCTGGCCGGCGGAAAGCGCCATCGATCCCTGGCTCAACCGGCCGATGCGCAAGGGCTTCGGCCTGCCGGTGCCGGAGCGCAAGATCGGCCTCGCCGCGCACGACTTCCAGCAGGCGATGGGCGCCAGGCGCGTGATGCTGACCCGCGCCGCCCGGGCGGAGGGCGCGCCCACCGTGCCGTCGCGCTGGCTGCTGCGCCTCGATGCCTTCCTGCAATGCTGCGACTACGAGGTGCCGGAGGCGGAAGACGCCCGGCGCGAACGCAGCTGGGCGCGCGGGCTCGACCTGCCGGCAGGCGGCGCCACCCCTTGCGCGCGGCCGGCGCCGCGGCCGGGCGCCGCGCGGCGGCCGCGGCGCATGTCGGTCACCCAGATCGAGCTGTGGCGGCGCAATCCCTACGCGATCTACGCGCGCCATATCCTGGGGCTGCAGGCGCTGGACGATCTCGACCAGGATCCCGGCGCCGCCGATCTCGGCTCCGCCGTGCACGACGCGCTGCATGATTTCGTCTCGCGCTTTCCCCACGAGCTGCCGGAGAACGCCCTGCCGGAGCTAATCGCGGCGGGGGACGCGTCTTTCGCGGACTGGCTCGACCGGCCCAATGTCTGGGCCTTCTGGCAGCCGCGCTTCCGCCGCATCGCCGCCTGGTGGCTGGCGCAGGAGCAGGAACGACGGCCGCGGATCGCCGCGATCCACACCGAGCGGCCAGGCCGGCTGGAGCTGGCGGAGGTGACGCCAGCCTTCACGCTGACGGCGCGCGCCGACCGCATCGACCGCTTCACGGACGGCAGCCTCGGCATCCTCGACTACAAGACAGGCATGCCGCCCAAGCCCGACGACATCGCGCTGGGCTTCGCGCCACAGCTGACCCTGGAAGCGGCGATGGCCGCGCGGGGCGCCTTCGAGAATGTGGCCCCGGCGACGGTCAGCGAGCTGGCGCATTGGCGCTTGAGCGGCAGCGGCGACGGCGGCGAGGACAAGCCGGTGGCAGGCGACCTAACCCGGCTGGCGCTGGAGGCCTATGACGGCCTGGTTGCGCTGCTGCGGCACTACAGCCGGGACGACGCCGCGTATCCGGCCTCGCCCGACCCGATGTTCGCCGCCCGCTACGACGACTATGCCCATCTGGCGCGCGAGGCGGAATGGTCCAGCGACCGGAGCGAGTCGTGAGCGGCGCGCTGGATCCCCGCGCCCTGGAAGAGGCCACAAGGGCACAGCTAAGCGGCTCCGACCCCACCGCCTCGGCCTGGGTGTCGGCCTCCGCCGGCTCCGGCAAGACCAAGGTGCTGCGCGACCGGGTGCTGCGGCTCCTGCTGGCGGGCATCGAACCCTCGCGCATCCTGTGCCTGACCTTCACCAAGGCGGCGGCGGCGGAAATGTCCAACCGCATCTCCGGGACGCTGGCGAAATGGGCGGCGATCCCCAACCACGACCTGCGCGCGGAGCTGCGCGACCTGGCCGGCGGCAAGGACATCGCCGCGCTGATGCCGGTGGCGCGGCGGCTCTTCGCCCGCGTCCTCGATACGCCGGGCGGCATGAAGATCCAGACCATCCATGCCTTCTGCCAGTCGCTGCTGCGGCGCTTTCCGCTGGAGGCCGATGTCGCCCCGCATTTCGGACTGATCGAGGAGCGCGATGCGGCGGCGCTGATGCGCGAGGCGCGCGACGAGATGCTGAACGCGGCGCGGCTGGAGCCCGGCGGCGCATTGCGCGCCGCCCTCGACCTCGCCGTCGCGCGGATGAACGAAGGGAAGCTGAACGACCTGCTCGGCGCGCTGCTCAATCGCCGGGCGCGGTTCCAGCGCCTGATCGAGCGCTCCGCCGCGCCGGATGCCGTCCGCCGCGCGCTGCGCAATCTGCTTCGCGTGGGCTTGAACGACACGCGCGAGACGATCCTCGCCGCGGCCGTCACCGACCTGGCCTGCGATGCGCAGCGGCTGCGCCGCGTTGCCGAGGCCCTGACCCATGGCACCGAGAAGAACCAAGCCGCCGCCGGTGCCCTGGTCGCCTGGCTGAACTGCACTGCGGAAGGGCGCGCCGGAAGGTTCGACGATTATTGCGGCATTTTCTTGAGGAAGACGGATGGTGAGCCGCGCAAGAATCCCGGCACCAAGGGAGCATTGAAGTTCTGGGCGGGCGTCAACGAGGCGATGGCCTCCGAGGCGGCGCGGCTGATCGAGATCTGCGCCCGCCTGCGCGCGGTGGAGATCGCCACCGGCACTGAGGCGCTGCTGCGCCTCGGCCGCGACGTGCTGGAGCGCTACGAGGCGCGCAAGGACGCGGCGGCGCGGCTCGATTACGAGGACCTGATCCTGAAGAGCGTCGATCTGCTGCAGCGGCCGGGCATCGCGCCCTGGGTGCTCTACAAGCTGGACGGCGGATTGGACCACGTGCTGATCGACGAGGCGCAGGACACCAACCCCGAGCAATGGCGGGTGATCGCGGCGCTGACCGCCGAGTTCTTCGCCGGCCAGGGCGCCGTCGATTATCCGCGCACGCTGTTCGCCGTCGGCGACCGCAAGCAATCGATCTACAGCTTCCAGGGCGCGGCACCGGAGGAGTTCGGCCGCCACGAAACGCTGTACGGCGAATGGACACAGGGACGCCTGCGCTCGGTCGCGCTCAATGTCTCGTTCCGCTCCACCGCCGCGGTGCTGAGCCTGGTCGATCGCGTGTTCAGCGCCAGCGCGCGGGCCGGCGTCCTGCCGGCCGGCGACACGCTCGAGCACCGCGTGAGCCGGGTCGGCGATTTCGGCGAGATCACAGCCTGGCCGGTCGCCTGCCCGGTCGACGAGGACGTGCCGGCGCCCTGGTCGCTGCCCCGGGTGCGCGAGCTGACGGCGGCGCCGGAGTCGCGCGTCGCCGAGGCGATCGCGGCGGAGATTGCCCTGCTGCTCGCCAGCGGCACCACCGGACGCCTGGGCCAGGCGCGCCGCCTGGGTCCTGGCGACGTCATGATCCTGGTGCGCAACCGCACCGGCTTCGTCGAGCTGATGGTGCGGGCGCTGAAGCGGCGCAACATCCCGGTCGCCGGTATCGACCGCATGCAGTTGCTGCAGCAGATCGCGGTGCAGGACATCATGGCCTTCGCCGATTTCCTGCTGCTGCCGGAGGATGATCTCAACCTCGCCGCCCTGCTGAGATCGCCGCTGGTGGGATTGAGCGAGGACGAGCTGTTCGAGCTCTGCATCGACCGCAACCATCAGAGCCTGTGGTCGCGCATCGGCGCGCTGGTGCACGAGAGTCTCGCCGCGCGGCGCGCGCATGATTTGCTGCAGCCCTATCTCGACAGCCTCGGCTTCGCCACACCCTTCGAGCTGCTGGCGCGGCTGCTCGACGGCGAGGGCGGCCGGCGGCGGCTCTACCAGCGGCTGGGCGAGGAATGCGGCGAGGCGGTGGACGAGTTCCTGAATCTGGCCCTCGCCTTCGAGGCCAGCCACGCGCCGGACCTGCAGGCCATGCTGCGCTGGATGCGCGCGGGCGAACTCACGGTGAAGCGCGACCTGGAGGAAGGCGGCGGGCGCGTGCGCATCATCACCGTGCACGGCGCCAAGGGCCTGGAGGCGCCGGTCGTGTTCCTGGCCGACCAGCGGCGGCGCGAGAAGCCGCCGCTCGGATTGTTCTGGCGCGATCTCGGCGGCACCGACCTGCCGATCTGGTCGCCCAACAAGGCCGCCGATGACCCCGTCACCGAAGCGGCGCGCGAAGCCGAGCTGGACCGCCAGCGCGCGGAAGAGAACCGGCTGCTCTATGTCGCCATGACCCGCGCGGAAGAGCGGCTCTATGTCTGCGGCTGGAAAGGCACGCAGGCCGTGAACACGCCAAGCTGGCACGATCACATTCACGCCGCGCTCGCCGAGATGACGGGCGTCGCGAAGCTGCCGCGCCCCGCCCATCTCGGCGGTCCGGCCGAGGGCTGGGACGGCGAGATGCTGCGCCTGACCACCGGCGCGCCGCCGGTGCCTGCGGCACGGGCGGTGACGCGTGCGCCGGTGGAGATGCCGCCGCCCGCCTGGCTCGGTATCGCGGCACCGGCATTGGCGGATCCGCCGAAGCCCCTCACCCCGTCGCGGCCTGCTGAGCCGGAGCCGGCGGCGCTGTCGCCGCTGGGCGCGGACGAGGGCTGGCGCTACCAGCGCGGCCGCGTCGTGCATCACCTGCTGGAGATGCTGCCGCAGCTTGCCGCCGAGGCGCGTCTGGCCGCGGCGATGGACTATCTCGCCCGGCCCTCGAGCGCGGTGGCCGAGGAGCAGCGCCAGGCCCTGGCCGAGGAGGTCGTCGCCGTCATCGCCCAGCCGGACTTCGCCGCGATCTTCGGCCCCGGCAGCCGCGCCGAGGTGCCCATCGTCGCCACGTTGCGCCAGCCCGACGGCCGTACCCAGGTGCTGAGCGGCCAGATCGACCGCCTGGTCGTGCGCGAAAGCGACGTCTGGGTGGTCGATTTCAAGAGCAACCGGCCCGCACCCATGCTCGCCGCACATGTTTCACAGCAATACCTGGGGCAACTTGCCGCGTATCGCCGGGCCCTGGCAAGCCTTTATGCGAACAAGGAAATTCGATGCTTCCTGCTCTGGACCGACGGGCCGCGGCTGATGGAAATCCCGCCTGCCATGCTGGCCGCGCATGGCACAAATCCGACGCCTTGACGGACATGAACCCGGCTCCCTAGATTCCCCCGAGAGCGTTGCCCGCTGCGGCTGCCGGCGGGCGACCAAGCAAAAGGAACACAGGGATGAACTCCACCCAAGCCAAGACCGCCGGCAACACCACCCATGTCAGCGACGCGTCCTTCGAATCGGACGTCCTGAAGGCAAGCGGTCCGGTCCTGGTCGATTTCTGGGCCGAGTGGTGCGGACCATGCAAGATGATCGCCCCGGCGCTGGAAGAGATCGCCAAGGACATGGGCGGCAAGCTGACCGTGGCCAAGATCAACATCGACCATAACCCGCAGACGCCGAAGCGCTACGGCGTGCGCGGGATTCCGACCCTGATGCTCTTCAAGGACGGCCAAGTCGCCGCCACCAAGATCGGCAACATGCCGAAGCGCCAGCTGGTCGATTGGGTCGAATCGGTCATCTGACCGTTTCCGATCTCGCGACACGTCTCGAGCCCCGCGCCCCGGCGCGGGGCTTTTGCTTTTAGGCTCGATGTCCTGCGACCGCGTGTTGCCGGGCTGTGGGCACAGGCGTAGCCTCGACGACAGCCGTGACGGCGGCGGAGCCGAGCTTGCGCTGTCAGAAATGCGATACACAGAACCGGAGCGATCGCCGATTCTGCGCCGCCTGCGGCGCGGTGCTGGAGCTTGCCTGCGCCGCGTGCGGCTTTGTCAACACGGCCGGTGACAGGTTCTGCGGCGGATGCGGAAAGGCGCTGGAAGCGGACGCCCCACCGCCCGCATCGAAGGCGGCCATATCCCGGCCGGTCGACAGCAGCGAGCGGCGGCCGGTCGCCGTGCTCTATGCCGACCTGGCCCGCTTCACGCAGCTGACCGCCGGTCGCGATCCGGAAGAGACGCAGCGCCTGCTGGCGCAATATTTCGAGGCGGTCGATAACGTGGTGCTGGACCACGGCGGCACGGTCGACAAGCATATCGGCGACGCGGTCATGGCGCTGTTCGGAGCGCCCATTGCCCATGGCGACGATGCGCTGCGGGCGGCGCGGGCGGCCCATACAATCCATCAGCGCCTGGTGCTGCTGTCGGCGGAGATCGGCGAAGACCTGCGCGCGCATATCGGCATCGCCTTGGGCGAGGTTCTGGCCGGCCATGTCGGCAGCGCCAGCCACGCCACCTACACGGTGACCGGCGATGCCGCCAATCTGGCCGCGCGCCTGATGAACGCGGCCCCGCCCGGCGCCACCTGGGTCGATGCGGCTATCGCCGCGGAAATCTCCGACACGCTGCCCTGCGTCGCGCAACCCGATGTCGTGCTGAAGGGCCTAGACGCGACGCAGGTCTTTGCCATCGCCGATCGCGCCCCGGATTCGGCGGCAAAGCAGCGGCACATGATCGGCCGGCGAGCGGAGATGGCGCAGATCGCGGCGCTGATCGATGGCGCCGCGGACGG
>JAEUKU010000059.1 GCA_016794075.1 Rhodospirillaceae bacterium | reverse complement strand
GCCAACGACCAGCGTCAGGACTATCTCCGCGCCCACCTTTCGGTCGATGCCGGCGGCCGCGCCGTGGTCACGCCGTTCGACAAGCAGGACAGCGCCATGCTGTCCCTCCTCGCCTCCGCCGATTGCCTGATCATCCGCCAGCCGCACGCCCCGGCCGCGGAAGCCGGCGAGCCGGTGGAGGTGCTGATGCTGGGCGGCGGCTGCCTGTCGATCTAGGATTCCATATTCGCCCGCGCGCGTTCCGCGAGTTCGGCCGCACGTGGCGGGAAGGCGATCCGGTTGGCGAGGTCGATCGTCGGGACCGCATCCGCCTCCGCTTCGACCAGCAGGCCGGGCAGGTTGAGGTCGCGCAGCATCGCCGCGATCTTCGGCGTGTTGCCGCCATAAGAAACGAAGGGCCCGCCAAGGCAGAGCCGCGCGATCACGTAGTGAAACCGGCCGGAGAAGACGAAGCGCGCGTCGCGGATCAGGCGCGCCCATTCCTCGAAGCTGGACGCGGCGACGACCTCCGCCCCGAGCGGCGCCGCGCAAAGCCTGGCCTGATCGGCCTCGTCGGTCGCCGGGTTCTTCGGCGCGCCCAGCAGCCAGATCACCCGCAGCCCGGCCCGCACCAGGCGCATGGTTCCGGCCTTCAGCACGCCGAACCGCGCCTCGTCCATCGCCGAGGTGCCGGTGATGACGGCGTAGTCGGCACCATCCCGGCGCGGCTGCAGCGCCGCGCTCTCCAGCGTCAGCGGCAGGCAATCGAAGGCGAGCCGCGCCGCCAGCCCGAAGCGCTCGCGCAGGATCCGGAGGCTGTCGGATTCGCGCACCGCCACATGGTGCGCGCTGTGATAGGCGGCGCGGTAGAATGCGAGCGCGGCGGGATCGCCGACCGGCGGGAAGACGCTGTGGTTGACCAGGTGCACGCGTTTGTTCAGCACCCTGCCGCAGATTGCCATGATGAAGAGCAGCCGTTTCACGTGCGCGGCGAAGCCGTGCAAGGTGCCTTCGCCGTTGATGACGATCCCGTCGGCCTCGATCAGGGATTGCGCCGCGGGCCAGGTCTTCAGGAAAGCCTCGGCACTGCGCAGGTCGCTCATCTCTTCCGGCGTCTCGGGCAGATGCGAGGGCGCATAGCTCATCTTGATCGGCACGATCGTGATCGTTTCCGGCTGGAACCGGCGATCAACCAGCCCACGCAGGCCCAGCGAGGAGCCATGGCAGCCCCAGTGGTACCATTCCGACGTGTCATTGAGGATGCAGACGTTCGTCGCTGAGGCCATGCGGTCCCCTCCCGAGACCCGGCCGCATTATCCGCGCGCCGGGCCGAGCGGTCCATCCCGGGCGCCTGCCGCCCTTTGTCTCACCGGCCCTCGCCGCCTCGCGCGGACTGCCTCGAAAACAACCGCGCCCCGCGCCGCTTGCATGACAAATGGGCATGGTTCGCCCTTGCGCGAAATACCCGCGCTGCGGCAGACTCGGCACCGCTGCGCGGGTTAGAACGCAGGCTAGGACGGGGCGGGCAAGATGAATGTGTGGCGCGGTCTGTTGCGCCGGCCTTTGGCGATGGCTGGTCTGGTCGTCGCGCTTGCCTTTGTCGTCATCGCGGTCTTCGCCCCGGTCATCGCGCCCTATGCGCCGGAAGAACAGTTCTTCGACGGCCTGACGCTGGAAGGCTCGCCGCTGCCGCCCAACGAGCGCTTCCTGTTCGGCACCGATCTGCTGGGACGCGACCTGCTTTCGCGCATGATTTATGGCGCGCGCACCTCGCTCATCGTCGGATTGCTCGCCAATGGGATTGCGCTCCTGATCGGCACGTCGGTCGGCATCACCGCGGGGTTCCTGCGCGGATTGCCGGGCGCGATCCTGATGCGCTCGACCGATCTGGTGATGGCCTTTCCCGCCCTCATCCTCGCCATCACCATCGCCGCGCTCAAGGGCCCCAGCCTGTGGCTGGTGGTGCTGGTGATCGCCTTGGTCAACTGGGGCCCGATCGCCCGCGTGGTCTTTTCCGAGACCACCTCGCTGGCCGAGCGCGAATTCATCGCCGCCGAGCGCGCGATCGGCGCCGATACCTCCCGCATCCTGTTCAAGCACATCCTGCCGCATCTGCTGCCGATCATCATCGTCTGGGGCACGCTCGGCATCTCGACCACCGTGCTGTTCGAGGCCCTGCTCTCCTATCTCGGCGTCGGCGTGCAACCGCCGGAGCCGAGCTGGGGCAACATCGTCTATGATGGGCAGAGCTACTTCCAGTCGGCGCCCTGGCTGGTCTTCTTCCCCGGCTTCGCGGTGGCGCTGCTGGCCCTCGCCGTCAACCTCGTTGGCGACGCCCTGCGCGACCTGCTGGACCCCACTCTGCGGGGGCGGCACTGATGCCAGCCTATCTCGCGCGCCGCCTGGTGCAGTCCGCGCTCATCCTGCTGGGCGTGTCGATCATCACCTTCCTGCTGCTGCATTTCCTGCCCGCCGATCCGGCGCGCATGGTCGCCGGCCGCACCGCCAGCGCGGCGCAGGTCGAGCAGGTGCGCCAGCAACTCGGCCTCGACCAGCCGATCTGGACGCAATACGGGCGCTACCTGTGGAAACTGGTGCAGGGGGATCTCGGCCGCTCCTATCTGCAGCGCACCCAGGTCACCGAGCTAATCGCCGCGCGCCTGCCGGCCACGGCTTTGCTGATGCTGGGCGCCATCCTCTGCGAGCTGCTGATCGGTGTGACCCTCGGCGCCTTCGCCGCCGCGCGCCGCGGCACGGCGGCGGACCAGGCGGTGATGGTCGGCGCACTGGTCTTCGTCTCCACCCCGCAATTCGTCATCGCGCTGACCTTGCTCTACGTCTTCGCCTATTGGCTCGGCTGGTTCCCCATCGGCGGCTTTGGCGATTTCAAGCACCTCGTCTTACCCGCAGTGACATTGGGGTTGCTCGGCGGCGGCTGGTACGCCCGCGTCACCCGCTCCAGCGTCATCGAAGTGCTACGACAGGACTTCGTTCGCACCGCGCGCGCCAAGGGTCTCGACCGCTGGCGGATTGTCCTGGTGCATGTGCTGCCGAACGCCGCCTTGCCGGTCATCGCCATGATCGGCATCGACATCGGCTACTTCATGAGCGGCATCGTCGTGGTGGAATCGGTGTTCGGCTGGCCGGGTATCGGACAATTGACCTGGCAGGCCATTCAGCAAATCGACATCCCGATCATCATGGGAGTAACCTTGGTGTCCGCCTGCGCGATCGTGCTCGGCAACCTGATCGCGGATCTGGTTGCCCCCTTCATCGATCCCAGGATCAAGCTGCGCTGACTGAATGCTGAAACAGAAACCATGTTGGGGAGACTTTGCATGAAACGCTTGCTCGCTTCCGTATCCCTCGCCGCGATGCTCGTTGCCGCGCCGGCCTTCGCCGCCGACATCAAGCAGGGCGGCGAGATGACCGTCACCTTCAAGGACGATCTCATCACCCTCGACCCGGCGATCGGCTATGACTGGAAGAACTGGTCGGTGATCAAGTCGGTGTTCGACGGGCTGATGGACTACAAGCCCGGCACCACCGAACTGGTGCCCGACCTGGCCGAGAGCTTCGAGGTCTCGGCCGACGGCCTCACCTATACCTTCAAGCTGCGCCCGGGCATCAAGTTCCACAACGGCCGCGCCATGACCGCCGCGGACGTCAAATACTCGCTGGAACGGACCTGCAACCCGGCGACGCAATCGCCCGGCGCCGGCTATTACGGCGCCCTGAAGGGCTTCGACGAGTTCCAGGCCGGCAGCGCCACGGAGCTGGCCGGCGTGGTGGCCGTCGACGATTCCACGGTGAAAATCGAGCTGAGCCGGCCGGATTCGACGCTGCTGCATCTGCTCGCCCTCAACTTCTCCTTCGTCGTGCCGAAGGAAGTGGTCGAGGCCGAGGGGCCCGATTTCGGCCACAAACCGGTCGGCACCGGCGCCTACAAGGTGACCGAGTGGACCTCGGGCCAGTCGATCACGCTGGAGCGCAACACCGACTACTTCAAGGCAGGCCTGCCGAAGCTGGACAAGATCAATTTCCAGATTGGTCAGGAACCGGTCGTCAACCTGCTGCGCCTGCAGAAGGGCGAGATCGACATTCCCGGCGACGGCATCCCGCCGGCGAAGTTCGTCGAGGTGATGAACGATCCTACCTGGAAGGATCTCACCATCGTCACCGAGCAGCTGCACACCGGCTACGTCACCATGAATGTCAACGTGAAGCCATTCGACAACGTGGCGGTGCGCCAGGCGGTCAATATGGCCCTGAACAAGGAGCGAATCGTTCAGATCATCAACAACCGCGCGGTGCCGGCCAACCAGCCGCTGCCGCCGGCGATGCCGGGCTACGATACCAGCTTCAAGGGCTATGCCTATGACGTCGAGGGCGCCAAGGCGAAGCTGAAGGAGGCCGGCCTGGAGGGGGGCTTCGAGACCGATCTCTACGTCGCCAACACCGACCCGCAGCCGCGCATCGCCCAGGCGATCCAGCAGGACCTCGCCGCCATCGGCATCAAGGCGAATTTGAAGAACCTCGACCAGGGCAACGTCATCGCCGCCGGCGGGCAGAAGGAAGGCGCGCCGATGATCTGGTCCGGCGGCATGGCCTGGATCGCCGACTTCCCCGATCCCAGCAACTTCTACACCGTCATCCTCGGCTGCGGCGGCGCGGTCGAGGGCGGCTGGAACTGGGCCTGGTACTGCAACCCCGAGCTCGACAAGCGCGCCGAGGAAGCCAATGCCATGACCGACCCGGCCAAGAGCGCCGAGCGGGCCGCGGCCTGGGGCAAGATCTTCACCGATCTGATGGCGGATGCGCCTTGGGCGCCGGTCTTCAACGAGAAGGCCTATGTCATCCACTCGGCGCGCATCCAAGGGCCGCAGGGCGTCTTCGCCGATCCGATCCATATCCCGGTCAACTACGACGAAGTCTACGCCACCGACGCGCAGTAAACCGGAAGGGGGCGGGCTGTGCCCGCCCCCGTTCATGCCAGGAGCCTTTCATGTCGCGTTACCTGTTACCGCTTGCCGCCGCCTTCGCCCTCACCTCCTTCGCTGCGATCGCGCAGGAGCCGCAGAAGGGCGGCGAAGCGATCATCGTCTTCAAGGACGATTTCGATTCCATGGATCCCGCCATCGGCTACACCGTGCAGAGCTGGACGCCGATCAAGGCGGTGTTCGACGGGCTGATGGACTACAAGCCCGGCACCAGCGAGCTGGAGCCCGACCTCGCCGAGAGCTTCGAGATCTCGCCGGACGGCAAGACCTATACCTTCAAGCTGCGCCAGGGCGTCAAGTTCCACAACGGCCGCGAGATGAAGGCCGCCGACATCAAGTATTCGATCGAGCGGGTCTGCAACGCGGCGACGCAATCGCCCGGCGCCGGTTACTTCACCGGCATTCCCGGCTGCCAGGACATGCTCGACGGCAAGGCGACGGAGATGTCCGGCATCACCACCCCGGACGACTACACCGTGGTCTTCCAGCTGACCGAGCCGAACGCCACCATGCTGCACGTGTTCGCGCTCAACTTCTCCTTCGCCGTGCCGAAGGAAGTCGCGGAAGAATTCGGCCAGGACTTCACCCATCACGCGGTGGGCACCGGTGCCTACAAGATGACCGAATACAGCCCGGGCCAGCAGATCGTGCTGGAGCGCAACCCGGACTGGAACAGGGACGGCCGGCCCTATATCGACAAATACATCCTGCAATTCGGCGTCGAGCCGACGGTCGGCGTGCTGCGCGTGCAGAAGAACGAGGCCGACATCCTGGGCGAGATCTTCCCGCCGGCGAAGTATCTCGAGGTGTCGCAGGATGCGAGCCTGAAGGACCGCTTCGTCACCGCGGGCCAGCTCAACACCAACTACATGACGATGAACTTCAACATCAAGCCGTTCGACGATCTGCGCGTGCGGCAGGCCGTCAACATGGCGGTCAACAAGCAGCGCCTGGTGCAGGTGCTGAACAACCGCGGGACGGTGACGGGCCAGGTCCTGCCGCCCGCCATGGCCGGCTTCGATCCCCAGTATCAGGGCTATCCCTACGATCCGGAGAAGGCCAAGGCGCTGCTCGCCGAGGCCGGGCTGGGCGACGGCTTCACGACCGAGATCTACTTCCAGAACGTCGATCCCTGGCCGCGCATGGCGCAGTCGATCCAGCAGGACCTCGCCGCCGTGGGCATCAAGGCGGAGCTGCGTGGCCTCGACCTCGCCGCCTTCATCGGCACCGCCAGCAAGCCCGACGTGCCGCCGATGACCCTGACCGAGTGGTATGCCGACTTCCCCGATCCCAGCAACTTCTACACCGCGATCCTCGGCTGCTCCGGCGCGGTGGAAGGCGGCTACAACTGGTCCTTCTACTGCAACAAGGAGATTGACGACCGCACCAAGGCCGCCGACGCCATCGCCGATCCGGCGCGGGCGGCGGAGCGCATCGGGGAATGGCGCAAGATCATGGCCGACATCATGGACAAGGACGCCGCCTGGGTGCCGCTGTTCAACCCGAACCGCTACTCGCTCCGGTCCGAGCGGCTGCAGGGCGCGCCGGAGATGTTCAGCGACATCATCAGCCAGCCCTTCCCCTTCGACGCGGTCTGGATCAAGCAATAGGAGGCGAGACATGCGCCACAATCATCCGCACGGTCCGGTCAAGACGATCCACGGCCACCAGCATCACATCGGCTGGAACAACGCCAATCCGCCGATCGCCAAGGCTTCACCGGGCGACGTGCTCGAATTCGAGTGCCTTGACCCGTCCTGCGGCCAGATCACCCCGGACTGGAAGGCGGATGA
>JAEUKU010000031.1 GCA_016794075.1 Rhodospirillaceae bacterium | reverse complement strand
GAGCGTCTCGCGCGTCGCGCGGTCGACCGCGGAGAAGGGCTCGTCCAGCAGCAACGCCGCCGGCCGTCTGGCCAGGGCCCGCGCCACCGCCACGCGCTGCTGCTGGCCGCCGGAGAGCTCGACCGGGCGCCTGTCCGCCAGGCCGTCGAGATGCACCAGCGACAGCAGCCGCCGCGCTTCGTCCCGCCGCGCGGCCGCGGGCAGATGATCCATCGCCGCAACCAGATTGCCTGCCGCCGTCATGTGCGGAAACAGCGCATAGGACTGGAACACCAGGCCGACGCGGCGGCGGTAAGGCGGCAGCGCAATGCCAGCCGCCGTGTCGAGCCAGATTGCGCCGCCGACCGCAACCCGGGCCGTCTCCGGCCGCCAGAAGCCGGCGATGCTGCGCAGGATCGTGGATTTGCCCGACCCGGAATGCCCGACCAGCGCCAGCAGCTGCCCGGGCTCGACCCGGAAGTTCACATCGAGCGGGATCGGCGCCTTTGCCCGCGCCATCACCTCCAGTGCCATCAGCCGAGCCTCCGCCCGACGCGCCGCGACAGCGCGAAGGTGACCGCGATGGTGGAGAGCGAGATCAGCAGCAGCACGCCCGACATCACCGCCGCAGAGCGGTCGTCGAAGCCCTGCACGCGGTCGTAGATGGCGATGGCGATGGTCTTGGTCTCGCCGGGGATCGAGCCGCCGACCATCAGCACTACGCCGAACTCGCCGAGGGTATGCGCGAAGGAAAGCACCATCGCCGTCATCACGCCCGGCCAGGCCAGGGGCAACTCGACCCGCAGCAGGCGCCGCAGCGGCGACATCCCGCAGGACGCGGCGGCCTCGCGCAGTTCGCGCGCCACCGCTTCGAAGCCGCGCTGCGCCGGCTGGATCGCGAACGGGATGTTGACGATGACCGAGGCTACCAGCAGCCCCTCGAAGCTGAAGACGAGCTGATGGCCGAACGCGGCCTGCCACAACCGTCCCACCGGCGAACTCGCGCCGAAGGCGGTGAGCAGATAGAAGCCGAAAACCGTCGGCGGCAATACCAGGGGAAGCGCGACGAGTGCTTCAATCAGCCCCTTGCCGCCGAACTCGGCATAGGCGAGCCAACGTCCCGCCAGGATCGACAGGGGCAGGAGCACCGCGACCGTGAGCGCTGCCAGTTCCAGCGACAGCCAGAGCGCGGTCCAATCCAACGATCACTCCCCGGGAAGTACGAATCCGTATCTTTCCATGATCTCACGCGCCTTGGGCGATTGCATATAGGCATAGAAGGCCTCCGCCCCAGCCCTCGCGTTCTTGGTCAGCGCCATGCGCTGCAGCAGCGGCGAGTGCCACTCCGCCGGGATCAGTGCAAAGCTGCCGAGCTTCGAGACCTCCGGCGACAGCGCCAGGGAATAGGCGACGATGCCGCCCTGGGCGTTGCCCGAGGTGGCGAATTGCGCCGCCTGGGCCACATTCTCGCCCATGACCAGGGCCGGCTGCACCTTGTCCCATAGGCCGCGATGGCGCAGCGCCTCCTCGGCGCGCATCCCGTAGGGCGCGTGTTCGGGATTGGCGATGGCGAACTTCTTGACGCGCTCGTCGGCCAGGCCCGCGGCGAGATCGTCCAGCGCCGCATCGGCCTTGAGGGCGGAGCCGTGCGGCACCATGATAACGATCCGCCCTTCGGCGTAGAGCGTACCCTCGTCGCGCAGGAAGCCGTCCTTGGCAAGGTCGAGGATGAACGCCTCGTCGGCCGCCATGAACAGCTCGAAGGGTGCGCCTTCGCGGATCTGGCGGGCGAAGTTGCCGGTCGAGCCGAAGGCGAGCTTCACGCCTTTTCCGGTTTCGGCCGTGAACGCGTCGGCGATCTCCTGCACCGCGAATTTGAGGTCGGCGGCCGCAGCCACCAAGGCCGCGTCCTCGGCTCGCGCCACCGGCGGCATCAGGCCAATTCCCATGGCCACGGCGACGGCAAGGATACGGCGCAACGGGGTCATTTGTGCTCCATGACGGGATCCGAGAAATCGATATGTTCAAATGGATATATCGAGATCCGGGCGCGACGGCAAGGCGTTTGCGGCTGCGAAGGGCGGTGGCTGCGGCTAGGCGCCGCTCTTGGCGAGGGCGGTGAGGGCGGCGAGGTCGCGGGCGATGGCCTTGGCGGTCTTGGCCTCGACGCTGCGGAACCGGCGGAGCACGGTTTGGCCCGTCTCGGTCAGCCTGGCGCCGCCGCCATGGGCGCCGCCCTTGCCGGCAGAAACCAGCGGCGACTTGAACGTGGTGTTCAGTTCCTCCACCAGCATCCAGGCGCGGCGATAGCTCATCTTCAGCCGCCGCCCGGCGGCGGAGATCGAGCCGGTCTCGGCGATGGCGGCGAGCAGATCGGCCTTGCCCGGGCCGATGGCGATGCCGGGGGCGAGGACCAGGCGCAGCCTGGCGCCGGCGGCTTGGTGCTTCGGTTTCATGGGCCGCAGGATAGCGGCCGGCCGCATCCGATCAAGCGCAGGGTGACGCGGCGCACAGAAGGCGGGCTGGACAGGCCATCGCCGGTCCCGCAAAATCCGCCGGGGATTGCGATTGCGGAAAGATTCCATGCAGATGCCTCGACCCGCGGCGTGCTTCGGATGGCTCCGCCGCTGCTGCGGCGCGCTTGCCTGCCTGCTGATTGCCGGGATCGCCGTGCCGGCGGCGGCCCAGGAATTGACCGCCATCGTCGAATCCGTCGACCCGCCGCGCGCGGACGTGGGAGCGCTCGACCTGCTGGCCGAGGGCACGGTGATCGAGTTGAAGGCCGGCGAGAAGCTGGTGCTCGGCTACCTGATCTCCTGCGCGCATGAGGAGATCACCGGCGGCAAGGTCACCATCGGCGCCGCCGCCAGCACCGTCGAAGGCGGCGGGGTCGCGCGCGGCCAGGTCGCCTGCGACGGCACCATCGACCCGGCCAGCGCCGCCGGCTCCAACGAGGCCGCCGCCGTGGCCATCCGCAGCGTCGGGGCGCCCACCGGCGCCGGCCTGCGCAACGTGCCGAGCGTGCAGCCGGTCTTCGTCATTTCCGACAAGCCGCTGCCGGCCGAATCCTCGCTGGTCATCCAGCGGCTGGACCGGGAGGAATCGCCGATCCGCGTCTCGCTCTACGACCGCACCATGGACCTGCGCGCGACCGGCATGAAGCTGACGCCGGGCGGGGTCTATTCGGCCGTCTGCGGCGACCTCAAGGTCGCCTTCAAGATCGCCGACAATGCCGGCGTAAAGCCCGTGGTGACGCTCGAGCGCACCGTGCGGTTCTAGCCCCTCATGCGCCCGCGCCGGTGATGCGCCGCTTCAGGCTCCCGCTGATCGCGCTGACGGCGCTGGTGGCCCTCGTCTGCGGCGTCCTGATCGAGCGCCATCTCAGCGCCGGGCTCTCCTTCGACGCGCTGCTGACGCTACGTTACGTCGCCTATGGCGATCGCCACGGCCCGGAGGACTCGCGCGTCGCCATCGTCACCATCGACGAGGCGACCTTCGCCGATCCCGCCTTCCGCAACACGCCGATGGCGCTGTGGTCGCCGCAATTCGCCAGGGTGATCGGCGCGCTCGACCGCGCCGGGGCGACGGTCATCGGCGCCGACATCCTGTTCACCACGACGGCGGAGACCATCGTGCCGGGGCTGGACAAGCCGCTGCTGGCCGAGATGCGCCGGCTGGGCCAGGCCGACCGCATCGTGCTGGCCCAGGCGCCGGTCGGCGGCAAGATGATCGGCCCGCACCGCCAATACGTGCTGATGGTCGGCGGGCAGAAGAATATCCGCTCCATCGCCGTCACCGTGGATCGCGACGGCGTGGTGCGCCACATGCCGCTGCTGCAGGCCGGCCGCGACCTCGACGACCCGGCGGCGCTGCCCGGCTTCGCGGCGACGCTGGCGCAGCGCGCTGGCCTCGATCTGAAGACGCTGCCGCGCGGCCTCGCGCGGCTGTCGCCGAACTACGCCGACCGCCGCATCGCCCCCACCTATGCCATGCGCGACGTCCATGCCTGCGCCGAGGATCCGGCCGCCGCCGCGGCTATGGCCGAAGCCTTTGGCGGCAAGGTGGTGCTGCTCGGCGCCTCGCTCGACGTCGAGGACCGCAAGGTCGTCTCCGGGCGCCTGGTCGCCGATGCGGAGGCGGACATCAGGTCCTTGCCCTGTATCGAGCATGTCGGCACGGGTATCACCGACCGGCGCACGATCCCGGGCGTCTTCATCCATGCCCAGGCGGTGAACGACCTGCTGCGCGGCGAACTGGCGCGCTTCTGGCCCGGCTGGGCGGAATGGCTTTCCCTCGGCATCCTGGCGCTGTGCGGCGCCGGCCTGGCGATGACCCTGCGCGCGCCGGCCGCCAGCGCGGCGATTGCCGGGACGCTGGCGGCATGGGTCGGCGTCGCGACCTATTCCGCCGGCCTCAACTGGATGGCGCCGCTGCTGGGCGGCGTCTCGTCGGGCATCATCGCCTTCCTCGGCGGCCTCGGGCTGCGCAACCTCATCATCGATCGCGAACAGCGCCGCACGGTCCTGTTCCTGTCGCGCTATCTCGACGCCCGCGTGGCGCGCAAGCTGCTCGACAGCGACCAGCCGCCCAAGCTCAGCGGCGAGACGCGCGAGATCACCATCTGGTTCTCCGACATCGCCGGCTTCACCACGATCGCCGAGCGGCTGAACCCGGAGGCCCTGGTCAAGCGTCTCAACCATCATTTCACCCTCATCGGCGAGGTCATCGAGGGCGAAGGCGGCATCATCGACAAGTATGTCGGCGACGCGGTGGTGGCGATCTTCGGCGCGCCGCTGCAGCAGCCCGACCATGCCGCCCGCGCCTTGCGTGCCGCGCTCGCCGTGCAGGAGCGGCTGAAGACCGAGGCCGGCCAGCCCGACAGCTTCCAGATCCGCATCGGCCTCAACACCGGCGCCTGCGTGGTGGGCAGCATCGGTTCGGAGAAGCGGCTGAACTACACCGTGATCGGCGACGCGGTGAACGTCGCCGCGCGGCTCGAGGCGGCGAACAAGGAATTCGGCACCTCGATCCTCTGCTCCAACGCCACCCTGCGCGCCGCCGGCCCCGGCTTCCGCTACCGCGAACTGGGCCCGATCCAGGTCAAGGGCAGGGTGGAGCCGGTGGCGGTCAACGAGGTGCTGGGGCTGGAAGGCTAGAAACGGCGTCAGCTCTTGCGACCCTTGCGGGATTGTCGAATAATCGTCCGGGGACTTCGGCAGTAGGGGAGGGGCCTGATGCCGGTGCGGTTCTTGGGGTTCGCCTGCCTGCTCATTGCCTTGGCGATTGCGTTCCTGCAGCCATCCTTCGCGTCGGAACCGCGCGTGGCGCTGGTGATTGGCAATGCGGATTACGGACAGGAGATCGGCCGTCTGAAGAACCCGGCCAACGACGCCCGGCTGATGGCCGAGACGCTGAAAGGGCTGGGCTTCCGGGTCGAGCTGGTGCTGGACGCCGATCAAAAGGCGATGAAGCGGGCGGTGAAGGGCTTCGGCGCCAAGCTGCGCGAGGCGGGCAAGGACGCCACCGGGCTGTTCTACTACGCCGGCCATGGCGTCCAGGTGGAGGGGACCAACTATCTGCTGCCGGTCGGCGCAGAGATCGAAGCCGAGGCGGACGTGGAGATCGAATCCATCGCCGCCGACGACGTGATGACCCAGATGCAATCCGCCGGTAACGCGGTCAACCTCGTATTCCTCGATGCCTGCCGCAACAACCCGCTGGTCAAGGCCAGCCGCTCGGCCACGCGCGGCCTGGCGCGGCTCGATGCGCCGCGCGGCTCCTTCGTCGGCTATTCCACCGCGCCCGGAGACGTGGCCGCCGACGGTGACGGAGCCAACTCGCCCTATGCCCTGGCCCTGGCCGAGGAATTGAAGAGACCCGGCATCTCGGTGGAGGAGGCGCACCGCAACGTGCGCGCCAAGGTCCTGGCCGAAAGCGGCAACAAGCAGACGCCGTGGGATTCCTCCTCGCTGACCGGCGCGGTGATCCTGGCCGAGAAGGCGCCGGAACCCGCCGCGACACCCGCACCACCGCCGGCCGCCGCCCCGCAGCCGGAGGTTCATCAGCAGGCCTTGGTGGACAAGGAATCGCTGTTCTGGGAATCGATCAAGGACAGCACCGATGCGGCGGATTTTGAGGCCTATCTGGCGCAGTTTCCGGAGGGCGTCTTCGCACCGCTGGCGAAGAACCGCATCGCAGTGCTGAGCCAGCCGGCTCAGGCAACGCCGGCAGGGCCGACGCAAACAGCGCCCGCGCCCGCGGCAGCGACAATCCCCCCTGCCGCCGAAGGGTCGCGGCTCGTCGTCCCAGTGAGCGTGAAGGCCGAGATCGACAGCTACCTGGCCAATCTCACCTCGGAACATTGGGCGCTGGCGATCGCCCGCAACGGCTCGCGCACGGCGAAGTTTCGCTGCGGCCAGATGTCCGGCGGCATCTGCTGGGGCGGTGGTCCCCAGGAGAAGGCGAACAGGGAAGCCATCAAGCGCTGCGGCGGACCGAGCGAATGCTTCCTGCTCTACGAAAGGGCGACCAAGAAGGCCATCGTGGAGATTGTGGCGCAGTCCGAATCAGGCGCGGCCGCGCAGGGCGGCGGCGTGGCGTCGGCAAGCGCGGAGGCTTCCGCAGCGCCGGTTGCCGGAGAGATCGCCGTCACCCCCGAAGTGCGGGAGCGCATTGCCAGCTATCTCGGCAACATTTCCGATGCGAAAGTCTGGGCGCTTGCCGTCGCCCGCGATGGAGCCTCGGTGGAAGTTCTCGGCTGTCCCAAGCTGAACCCCGGCACGATGGGCGCCAGATGCGCCGGATTCGGCACGTCGACGATCAGCCAGTCCTTGGTGAGCGCGCGGGCACTCAAGAACTGTGGTGGTCCGGATGCCTGCATTCTGCTTTACGAGGGCGCCACGAAGGTCTCCGGCCTGGTGCCCGACCCGCAATAGCGGCGTCGCCTGTGTCCCGCCGTGCCGACGATGTGAACCCGATCACATGGCCGATGATCGCCGCTTGCTTTCCCGCATCCGGCGGACGACATAAGCCGTAGATGAAGCAACTGACGGAGCCCTGCATGCTCTCTGGTTTGAAGCGACGGCTGGCGATTGCACTGGCCACAGCCATCGCCCTCGCGTCCGCGCCGGTGGCACTCGCTCAAGGCGGCGAGACCGGCATCCAGCCCGACGGCCAGATCGTCGTCTCCCCGGCGGTGGGCAAGGTCATCGGCGACTATCTGAACCGGGTCAGCGGCCGCTTCGGCGCGCTGGCGGTGTCGCGCAGCGGCGAGGCCGCCGCCTTCTACATCTGCCAGTCGCGGCTGTGGAAGAACTGCGACGATTCCAGCCTGGAGGACAGCTTCATCTCCATCCCTTCCGGCAAGCTGGCGGCCAAGCTGGCGCTGTCGCGGTGCAACGGCAGTGGTGGCGGCGATTGCGTGGTGCTCTTCGTCAACGACCGCTGGCAGCGGCCCTTTGCCCTTGCCCAATGATCGGATGCTCCTCTCAGATCAATCGAGATTTCCCGCATAGTCAATTGATTCTGCGACAATAAATCGCCGTTGTTGCCTCTCGGCCTGCATGTTAGCTTGGCCGCCATGTGCAATGGCTGCCTGGACAAGTGCCGTCAAAAGGTGCTTCTGGCTGGCCCAAGCGAATGCATGAGCGAGAGGCGATGATGAGTGCGAAATGGGCGCCGGAGTCCTGGCGGTCGAAGCCGGTGGCGCAGGTGCCGGAATATCCGGATGCGGCCAAGCTGAAAGCGGTCGAGGAGCGCCTGCGCGCTTTCCCGCCGCTGGTCTTTGCCGGCGAGGCGCGGCGCCTGATGGAGAACCTCGGCAACGTGGCGGAAGGCAAGGCCTTCCTGCTGCAGGGCGGCGATTGCGCCGAAAGCTTCGCCGAGTTCTCCGCCAACAACATCCGCGACACCTTCCGCGTGCTCCTGCAGATGGCGGTCGTCTTGACCTTCGGGGCTGCCTTGCCGGTGGTGAAGGTCGGCCGCATCGCCGGCCAGTTCGCCAAGCCGCGCTCGGCGCCGACCGAGGTCATCAACGGCGTCGAGCTGCCGTCCTATCGCGGCGACATCGTCAACGGCATGGAGTTCACGCCCGAGGCCCGCGTGCCGGACCCCGAGCGCCTGGTGCAGAGCTACAACCAGTCCGCCGCGACCCTCAACCTGCTGCGCGCGTTTGCGCAAGGCGGATTCGCGGATCTTCATAAGGTGCATCGCTGGAACCTGGAATTCGTCGCCGATTCACCCCTCGGCCACAAATACCAGGAACTGGCCGAGCGCCTCTCCGAGACGCTGGAGTTCATGGCCGCCTGCGGCCTCACCTCCGAGACCGTGCCGCAGATCCGCGAGACCGAGTTCTACACCAGCCATGAGGCGCTGCTGCTGCACTACGAGCAGGCGCTGACCCGCGTCGACAGCCTGACCGGCAAGTGGTACGGCTGCTCCGCCCACATGCTGTGGATCGGCGACCGCACCCGCGACCTCGGCGGCGCCCATGTCGAATACATGAAGGGCATCCAGAATCCGATCGGCCTGAAATGCGGCCCGACCATCGACCCGGATGATCTGCTGCGCCTGATCGACGCGCTGAACCCGCAGAACATTCCCGGCCGCCTGACCCTGATCGCCCGCATGGGCAGCGACAAGGTCGAGGCCAAGCTGCCGGCGCTGATCCGCGCGGTGAAGCGCTCGGGCGCCAAGGTGGTGTGGTCCTGCGACCCGATGCACGGCAACACGGTGAAGTCGGGCAGCGGCTACAAGACGCGGCCCTTCGACCGCATCCTGGGCGAGGTGAAGAGCTTCTTCGCCGTGCACCGCGCCGAAGGCACCCATGCTGGCGGCGTGCATTTCGAGATGACCGGCCAGGACGTCACCGAGTGCATCGGCGGCGCCAAGGCGGTGACCGAGGACAGGCTGGCGGACCGCTACCACACCCATTGCGACCCGCGGCTCAATGCCAGCCAGTCGCTGGAACTGGCCTTCCTCATCGCCGAGCAGCTGAAGGCCGAGCGCGTCGGACAGGGTGCCCGCATTGCCGAAGCGTCCTGATCATCTGCGCCCGGTCGATAAGCCGGGCGCCAGCGATTTCGCGGCGCCGTCGAAGGCGGGGCCGGTCGCCGGCCCGCGTTCGGCCGAGGTCCAGCAATGGACCGATCTCTACTTCCTGAAGACCAAGGCGGTGGTCGAGAAGTTCGGCGACGCGCGCGTCACCTATGCGGTGTTCATGCGCCGCCCGGTGATCTCGGCGCCGAAGCTCGCCATTGACTGGCTGCATTCCATCGCCAAGGAGCGCGGCACCGAGTTCCAGGTCGATCTGCGCTATGCCGAGGGCCGCTGGGTCGGCGCCGGCGAACCGCTGATGTACATCACCGGCTCGCTCGCGCACTTGTCCGACCTCGAGACCATCCTCTTGCAGAAGCTCGGGCCCGCCTGCGTTGCCGCCTTCAACGCCTTCACCATGTGCTCGGACCTGCCCAAGGTCGCATTCCTCGCCATGGATGCGCGTCACTGCGCCGGCCTGGAGATGGCGGAGATCATGGCCTATGCCGCCTCCGTCGGCTCCGACCGCGCGCGGCGCAAGGTCGGCGCGATCGGCTTCATCGGCAATGCGACGCACGCGACCGCGCATTACTTCGGCCAGGAGCAGGGCATGGGCACCATGCCCCATGCGCTGATCGGCTATGCCGGCTCGACCCTGCGCGCGGCCGAGATGTTCCACGAGACCTTCCCCGGCCAGCCGATGACGGTACTGGTCGATTATTTCGGCCGTGAAGTGACCGACGGGCTGACGGTGGCGCGCCGCTTCGCCCATCTCGCCTCCGAGGGCAAGCTCGCGGTTCGCATCGACACGCCGGGCAGCCGCTTCATCGAGGGGCTCGACCCGACCGTCTCCTACGCCGTGCTCGACCGCAACGCGCCGGATGCCATCCGCGGCTACCGGAACGAGACCGAACTGCGCCACCTGGTCGGCGCTGGCGTCTCCGCCGCCGCCATCTGGCACCTGCGCGAGGCCTTGAACCGCGAAGGCTTCCAGAAGGTGAAGATCGTCGTCTCCTCCGGCTTCGATCCCGCCAAGTGCAAGGTCATGGCCGAGGCCAATGCGCCGATCGACATCGTCGGCACCGGCTCCTTCCTGCCGCAGCGCTGGACCGAGACCTACGCCACCGCCGACATCATCGA
>JAEUKU010000398.1 GCA_016794075.1 Rhodospirillaceae bacterium | reverse complement strand
GCCTCGTGGCGGTCGTCGCTCTCCTTCGATTGCGGCGAGCCGACATAGAGGAAGAAGGCCAGCCCGCCGACCTGCCAGAGCAGCTGCAGGAATTCCGACTGCCAGTTCTCGAAGGTGTCGCGCAGCATCTCGATGACATAGTCGCCCGGCACCACCGGCGCCTGGTGTAGCGACTGCTCGTCGACATAGGCGAGCCAGCCGAACAGCCAGTGGCCGAGCAGCGAGAAGGCGAACAGGCCCAGGGTGATCCAGGCATAGCCAAATTTCTTGAGCGTCATGGCGGAACCTCGACGGCTGAACGCGGCGGCGGCACCCCGCCCGAACAACGGGTCGGCGCGCTCCACGGTTCCGTGGTTCAGCGCGCTTCCGGATCTCGCCGCGCCGGTTTCAGCCAGCGCGCGAGGGCGAGCCCGGTGAGGATCAGCACCAGCGCCGCCAGCGCGTTCCAGCTGGGCTTCTCGCCGAGGAGGAAGAAGCCCCAGCCGACCCCCATCAGCGGCACCAGGTAGTTGTTGAAGGAGCCGAAGCCGGCGCCGACCCGGCGCAGCAGCAGGAAGAACAGCAGATTGCCGGCGCCGGTCGAGAGCAGGCCGAGCCAGGCGAGCGCGAACCAGGCCTTGCCGTCCGGCGCGATGTTCCAGGGCTGGTCGTGGATCAGCCAGATGGGGATGAGCGGGATCAATCCCGCCACCAGGATCATGCCGACCAGCATCTCCGAGCCCAAGGGCGGCAGGCGCTTGGCGTTGATGCCGTAGAGCGAATAGGCCATGGCGCCGGCGAGGATCGCCATCTGTCCGATCACCACATCGCCCAGGCCCCTGAGGGCATCGACGCCGATGAGCGCGACCACGCCGGCAAAGCCGAGCACCGCGCCCAGCGCCTTGCCCAAGGTCATCGGCTCGTCATGGGTGAAGAAATGCGCCAGCACGATGACGAAGCTCGGGATCGTCGCCATCAGGATGGCGGCGAGGTTGGAGGGCGTGAACTGCTCGCCCCAGCCGATCAGGAAGAAGGGCAGCGAATTGCCGATCACGCCGAGGAAGATCATGCGGCCCCACAATCCGGCGCCGCGCGGCAGCGCCTGGCCCTTGGCGAAGGCGATGGCGAGCAGCAGCGTGGCGCCGATCGCGATGCGCCCGGCGGCCAGGGTCATCGGCGGCATGGTCGCCACCGCCTGCTTGATGAAGAGGAAGGACGAGCCCCAGGTCAGCGCCAGGACGACGAGCAGGGCGAAATCCGCCGCGCCCGGCGGCCGCAAGGTCGAGACGGGATGGGCCATGATTGCCTAGGCGGTTCGCCAGTTCTGCAGCACGCCGCCGAGCTCGGCGGCGAAGTCGCGCCGCTCCTGGGCCCCGAGGAAGGCACCGATCTCGACCGCCGTCCCGTGCGAGCGCAGCAGCAGGGCCGGATTCTCGAAGCCGCGTTCCTGCAGCATCACGCGCAGCCAGTAGGGCTCGAAGATTCGCTCGGCGACGCGGCCCTTGGCGTCGATCTGCTGCAGCACCAGGCGGTCGCGGTAGAGGCGCAGGCGCTCGGCCCGGCGGTCGCCGCGGAAATGCGTGCGCAGCAGCCACCAGAACAGCAGCCATTCGGCGCCAAGATAGCCGAAGATCGGCCAGGCGCCCATGGTCAGGAACAGCAGGCCATAGGCGGCGCCGAAGACGGCCGTGGCGATTGTGAGGATGAGGAACCCGCGCGCGCTGAGCGAGCGGCGCGGATAGAGCAGCGCCTCGTAGAGCGGGCGCTCGGGGCCGCTCGTCTTGTCGGTTTCGTCCTGCATGGCCAGCAGTATAGAGTCTCGCTTCGGCACTTCAACGCCGCTGGGGGAGGGGACTTTGCCGAAATTGAAACCGGACCAGATCGCGGAATTTTTCGCCCGGCTGCAGAAGCAGAATCCGAACCCGCGCGGCGAGCTCGACTACATCAATCCCTATACCCTGCTGGTGGCGGTGGCGCTGTCGGCCCAGGCGACCGACGTCTCGGTCAACAAGGCGACCGAGCCCCTGTTCAAGGTCGTCGACACGCCGGAAAAGATGCTGAAGCTGGGCGAGGCGCGGCTCAAGGACTACATCAAGACCATCGGCCTCTACAACACCAAGGCCAAGAACGTCATGGCGCTCTCCCGCATCCTGGTCGAGCAACATGGCGGCAAGGTGCCGGAGGACCGCGCCACGCTGCAGACCCTGCCCGGGGTCGGGCGCAAGACGGCGAACGTGGTGCTCAACATCGCCTTTGGCCAGCCGACTATCGCCGTCGACACGCACATCTTCCGCGTCGGCAATCGCACCGGACTGGCGCCGGGCAAGGATGTCCTGGCGGTGGAGCTGGCGCTGGAGAA
>JAEUKU010000396.1 GCA_016794075.1 Rhodospirillaceae bacterium | reverse complement strand
CGGCGCGGAAGCCCACAATTTCCTCATCTCCGCCCTGCCGGAATCCCAGGTCGATCCGCAGTACAACATCAGCTACGACCCGGCGAAATCGGCCGCCGTCTTTGACGAGGCGGGCTGGAAGCTGGGCGCCGACGGCATCCGCGAGAAGGACGGCCAGAAGCTGAAGGTCAAGCTCTGGACTCAGAGCGACACCGAGTTCAAGCGGCTGACCGAGGCGGTGCAGGCGCAGCTGAAGGCGGTCGGCATGGATGCGGAGATTACCGTGTTCGATTCCTCCGCCATCCGCGACCAGTACAAGAAGAACGAGCACCAGCTGGCGGTCCGGTCCTACAGCTGGAACAACGCCGACATCATCGACTGGTTCTTCAGCGGCCAGCGCCTCGGCTATCCCAACGTGTCGATGTGGAACGACCCCAAGGCCGAGGAGCTGAACGTCAAGGCGATGACCGGCTCGAAGACACTGGAGGAGCGCATTGCGAACTTCAAGGCGTATCACGAATACGTCCTGTCGCAGTTCCCCTTCGCGCCGATCTATCAGCCGGTGCAGAACCTCGGCTACAACAAGGACCGCTTGAAGCTGCCCGAGAAGATCCGGGCCACGCAGATGGAAGCGATCTCCATCCTCGACATGGAAGTCGTCGAGTAGGCAGGGCCTGAGGGGAGAAGACCGGGATGCTGAGCTACGCGCTGCGGCGGCTGTTGCTGCTCGTCCCGGTCTTCTTCGCCATTTCGGCAATCGTCTTCCTTATCATCCATCTGGTGCCGGGCGATCCGCTGGACAGCCTCGCCCGCATCGGCTCTTCCCCTGAGCAGAAACAGGCCATCGCCGCCCGCTACGGGCTGGATAAGCCGCTGCTCGAGCAGTATTTCCTCTGGCTGGGGCGGCTGCTCCAGGGCGATCTCGGCACCGCCATCGTGCTGCGCCGGCCGGTCGCCGACCTGGTCGCCCAGAGCCTGCCATATTCCCTGGCGCTCGGTGGCCTCGCGCTGCTGTTCTCCTCCGTCTTCGGGATTCTCGCCGGCCTGGTCGCCGCGATCTACAAGGAGACGCGGATCGACCAGGGCATCATGGCCGGCATCCTGTTCGGCTCGACCCTGCCCTCCTTCTGGCTCGGGCTGCTCCTGATCCTGATTTTCGCGGTGCAGCTGGGCTGGTTCCCGGTCTCCGGTGCGCGCAACTGGACCGCGCTGGTGCTGCCGGTTCTGACCATCGGCCTCGGCGGCACCGCCTTGGTTGCGCGCGTCACCCGCACCGCCATGCTGGAAACCGCGCAGAAGGATTTCGTCCTGCTGCTGCATGCCAAGGGCCTGCCGGCTTTGCGCATCCAGCTGCGCCACGTCTTGCGCCACGCCCTGATGCCGGTCGTCACCATCCTCGGCCTGCGGATCGGCTGGATCCTGGGCGGCGCGGTCACCGTCGAGTTCGTCTTCGCCCGACCCGGCCTCGGCACCCTGCTGATTCGCGGGCTCAACCAGCACGACTACCCCGTGGTGCAGGCCTGCCTGCTGATGCTGGCCATGGCGGTGATGCTCGGAACCCTGATCGGCGACCTGGCCCAGGCGGCGATGGACCCGCGGGTGCGGAGCGCGCTGCAATGAGCGCCGACACTGCGATCACAGCGCGACGCGCCGACTTCCGCCGCAGCGTCGCCGCCAAGGTGATGCTGACGCCCAAGGGCGGCATCGCCGGCGCCTATCTCATCCTGTTGGTCCTGCTGGCGCTGTTCGCGCCCTGGATCGCGCCCTATCCGTATGATGCGCAGAACCTGAAGATCGCCTCGCAAGCACCGAGCCTCGCCAACTGGCTCGGCACCGACGAATTCGGCCGCGACGTGCTCTCCCGCATCATCTATGGCGCGCGCACCTCGCTCTCGGTCAGCGTCACGGCGATCAGCGTCTCCGTCTTCGTCGGCATGGCACTGGGGGCGGCCGCCGGCTATTTCGGCGGCCTGTTCGACCGCGCCGTCACCACCATCGTCGACCTGTCCTGGTCGTTCCCGGAGATCCTGCTGGCGCTCATCCTGGTCGCCATCATCGGACCGGGGCTGCACAGCACCATGTTCGCGATCGGCATTGCCTATCTGGCGCAGTTCACCCGCCTGACCCGCGCGCAGATCCTGAGCCTCAAGGGCGAGACCTATGTCGAGGCCACCATCAACCTCGGCGCCAGCCACGGCCATATCGTGTTCCGCCATCTGATGCCGAACGCGCTGGCGCCGGTCATCGTCTGCGGCATGCTGGCAACCGGCGACGCCATCATCCTGGAGGCGACGCTGGGATTCTTCGGCCTCGGCGCCCAGCCGCCGGTGCCAAGTTGGGGCGCGATGATGAGCAGCGGCAGCGCCCTCATCTTCAAGGCGCCGTGGATCATCATCTTTCCCGGCCTGGTCGTCGCCGTCACGGTCATCGCCATCAATCTGTTCGGCGACGCGCTGATCCGCGCCCTCGACATCCGCGCCAGATTGCGGGAGGGCTGAGAGCATGGCGCTGCTCGCGGTGCGCGATCTGTCGATCGATATCGCCGGCATCAAGCCGCTGGACGGCATTGGCTTCGCCGTCGACAAGGGCGAGATTCTCGGCATCGTCGGCGAATCCGGGTCCGGCAAGTCGCTGACCGCGCTGACCGTCATGGGTCTGCTGCCGTTGATCGGCGGCCGTGTCGCGCGCGGCTCGATCCGCTTCGACGGCACCGAGCTCACCACCTTGCCGGAGCCCGATTTCCGCCGCCTGCGCGGGCGGCGCATCGCCTTCATCACCCAGAACCCGATGACTTCGCTTGACCCCGTCATGCGCGTCGGCGCGCAGATCGACCAGGTGTCGCGCCTGCATCTCGGTCTCGATGCGAAGGCCGCTCAGGCGCGCAGCATCGCGCTGATGGAGCGTCTGCGCCTACCCTCGGCGGCCACGGTCTATCACCACTATCCGCATCAATTGTCAGGCGGCATGAAGCAGCGCATCGTCATCGCCATGGCGCTGGCCGCCGATCCGGACCTGATCATCGCCGACGAGCCGACCACGGCGCTCGACGTCACGATCCAGGCGCAGATCGTCCAGCTGCTGGTCGAGCTGGTGCGCGATCGCGGCGTGGCGCTCATCCTCATCACCCACGACATGGGCGTGGTGGCGCAGGCCTGCGACCGCGTGGTCGTGCTCTATGCCGGCCGGGTGGCGGAGAGCCACGGCGTGCAGGCGATCTTCGCCGCGCCCCGGCACCCGTATACCCAGGCGCTGATCCGCTGCATCCCGCGCGACGGCATGGCCCCGGGCAGCCTCGCCGGCATTCCGGGCTCGGTGCCGAGCGTCGCCAACTATCCCGCCGGTTGCCGCTTCCATCCGCGTTGCGACCGGGCCGGCGCGCCTTGTGCGGCGACGGTCCCGCCGCTCGAGCACTTGCCATCGGGCGCGGAGGTCGCCTGCCATTTCGCCGAGACGCGAGAGGTGGCCAATGCCTGAACCAGCTCGCGACCTGGTACGGATCCGCGCCCTCGGCAAGCGTTTCGACAGCCGCAAGGGCCTGTTCGGCAAGCGCCGGAGCCTCAAGGCCGTCAGCGACGTCACCCTCGACATCCCGCGCGGCAAGGTAACCGGCGTGGTCGGCGAATCCGGCTGCGGCAAGTCCACCCTGGCGCGGTTGGTCGTGCGCCTGCTGCGGCCGAGCGACGGCAATGTCATGTTCGACGGCGTCGATCTCGGCAGGCTGTCCAACAGGGAGATGCGCCGCCTGCGCCGCCGCATTCAGATGGTGTTCCAGGACCCCTATTCCGCCATCGATCCGCGCTACACCGTGGCCGACGCGCTGCTGGAGCCGTTCCAGGTGCAAGGCACCCGCCTCAGTGCGCAGCAGGCCCGCGACAAGGTGACGGAACTGCTGGCCATGGTGCGGCTGGGCCAGGAGCTCGCCCGCTCCTACCCGCACCAGCTGTCGGGCGGCCAGCGCCAGCGCATCGGCATCGCCCGGGCGCTCGCTTTCAAGCCCGACTTCCTGGTGCTGGACGAGCCCACCGCCTCGCTCGACGTCTCGATCCAGGCGCAGATCATCGCGCTCCTGGAGCAGCTGAAGGCCGAACTCGGCCTCACCTATCTCTTCATCTCCCACGATCTGGGCCTGGTGCGCTATTTCTGCGACCGCATCGTGGTGATGTATCTGGGCCGCGTTGTGGAGGTGCTGCCGGCGCCGCGGGCCAAGCCGCGCCATCCCTATACGCGGACCCTGCTGGACAGCACCTTCGCCCCGGATCCGACCCAGCGCCGCGACATCAGCCGGCTCACCGGCGAGATCGCCAGCGCCTACGACCTGCCCGCCGGCTGCGCCTTCGCCGCGCGCTGCGCCTTCGCCGACGAGACCTGCCGCGCGCGGGTGCCGTTGCTCGCCGCCGATCCGGACGGCCACGCCGTCGCCTGCTTCCACCCTTTGACCTGATCCAACCGGGACCCAATCATGACCTTTACCGTGCTGACCGCCGAGTTCTCCCATGAGACCAATACCTTCAATAAGCACCGCACCGACTACAAAGCCTTCATGGAGCGCTACGGCTTCTTCGGCGCGGACGCGATCAAGGAGCGCGGGGACGCCAACACTGAGCTCGCCGGATATTGCGACTGTGCGAAGAAATACGGCTGGACGCAGATTCATGTCCTGAGCGCCTCGGCCGAGCCGGCCGGTGTGGTGACGCGCGACGCCTTCGACCGCCTGGGTGGCGCCATCGTCGCCGCGGCCGCCGAGCACAAAGCGAAGCTCGACGGCATCCTGCTCAACCTGCACGGCGCCATGGTCACCGAGTTCTGCGAGGACGGCGAAGGCGAGCTGCTGGAGCGGCTGCGCAAGGTGGTCGGACCGGACCTGCCCATCGCCATCACCCTCGACCTGCACGGCAACATCACGCCGAAGATGTGCGAACTGGCCCAGATCGTGCTCTCCTACAAAACCTATCCGCACATCGACATGCGCGAGCGCGGGCGGCAGGCGGGTGACATCCTGCAGCGCACGATGAAGGGCGAGATCCACCCGCGCACGCTGCGCGCCCATCGCCCGATGCTGGACGAGATCAATGGCGGCCGCACCGATGTCGGCCCGATGATCGACCGCATCGCCAGGGCCATCGCCTACGAGAAGGAGCCCGGCGTCTTCGCCGTCAGCGTCAATGCCGGCTTCGGCAATGCCGACATCCGCGAGGTCGGCCCGACGGTGACCGTGACCTATGAGGGCAACGAGGCCAGGCATCGCGCCTTTGCCGAGAGCATCGCCGACGACATC
>JAEUKU010000374.1 GCA_016794075.1 Rhodospirillaceae bacterium | reverse complement strand
CTTGCCGACCAGCGCGCCGGACACGGTCGTCTGCCGCACCGGGCGGTTCACCCGCTTGCCGTTGTTGTGGATTGTCGCCCCGGCACGCGACATCATCACCCAATCGTCTTCCTCGAGATAGCAGATCTGGTTGGTATAGGGTGCCAGCGCCATGGCATCGGAGCCAAGATACATCTCGCCCTCGCCATAGCCGACGGCGAGCGGCGAACCTCGCCTGGCGCCCGCCATCAGATCCGGATGGTCGGCGAACAGAATGGCGAGCGAGAAGGCGCCGTGCAGCCGCGCCATCGCGATGTCCACGGCCTCGTCCGGCGTCTTGCCTTTTTTCAGCAAGTCGGTCAGCAGATGCGCGACCGCCTCGGTGTCGGTTTCGGTGGTGAAGACGTGGCCGGCGGCGGTCAGCTCCTCGCGCAGCTCCTGGAAGTTCTCGATGATGCCGTTGTGCACGATGGCGACCTTATCGGTCGCGTGCGGATGGGCGTTGATCTCGTTCGGCCGGCCATGGGTGGCCCAGCGGGTATGGCCGATGCCTGTCTGCCCATGCAGCGGCTGCTTGGCCAGCAGCGCCTCGAGGTTGACCAGCTTGCCCTCCGCCCGTCGGCGCTCGATCCGGCCGTCCTGCAGCGTGGCGATGCCGGCGGAATCGTAACCGCGGTATTCCAGCCGCTTCAGGCCGTTCAGCAGGGCACCCGACACGTCGCTCTTGCCCAGGATTCCGATGATGCCGCACATCCGGTGTCAGTCCTTCTTGCCTTTGTGCTTGTCGCGGAAGCGCCTGGCCCAGCCGGGCTTTTCCACCTGCTCGCCGCGCGCGATGGCGAGCGCATCGGCGGCCACGTCGCGGGTGATGACCGAGCCGGCGCCGATGATGGCGCCCTCGCCCACCGTGACCGGCGCGACCAGCGAGGTATCGGAGCCGATGAAGGCGCCGGCGCCGATGGTCGTCCGGGTCTTGTTGAAGCCGTCGTAGTTGCAGGTGATGGTGCCGGCGCCGATATTTGCCTTGGTGCCGATATGCGCGTCGCCGAGATAGCTCAAGTGATTGGCCTTGGCGCCGGCGCCGAGCTCGGTCTTCTTGAGCTCGACGAAATTGCCGACATGGGCCTTCTCGCCGATGACCGAGCCGGGCCGCAGTCGGGCGAAAGGCCCGACGATGGCGCCCTTCTCGATGCGCGCGCCGACGATATGGCAGAAGCCGAGGATCTCGACCTCGTCCGCGATCTCGACCCCCGGGCCGAACTGCACGTTGGGGCCGATGACGACGTCGCGGCCGATTCTCGTGTCGGCGGCGAAGAACACGCTCCCCGGATCGATGAGCGTGGCGCCCTCTTCCATCACCCGGCGGCGCATCGCGTCCTGGAACAGCTTCTCTGCCGCAGCCAGCTCGACGCGGCTGTTGATGCCGAGCAGTTCCGCTTCCGGCGCCTCGACCACGGCGCAGAGGCGCCCATCGCTGCGCGCCAGCGCGACGATGTCGGTCAGGTAGTATTCGCCCTTGGCGTTGTCGTTGCCGACGCGTTCGAGCAGCGGCCACAGCGCGGCGCCGTCGATCGCCATGACGCCGGAATTGCACAGGCCGATGGCGCGCTCTGCCTCCGTCGCGTCCTTGTGCTCGACGATGCGCTGCAGCATGCCGTCTGTGCCGAGCACGAGGCGGCCATAGGCGCTGGAATCGGCCGGGCGCATGCCGAGGACGACCACGGCGGGGTTGTCGGCCTGGCGGCGGCGGGCCAGCATGCGGGTGAAGGTCTCGGTGGCGACGAAGGGCGTGTCGCCGAACACCACCAGGACATCGCCCTGGAAGCCGGCCAGGGCCCCGCGCGCGCAGCGGGCGGCGTGGCCGGTGCCGAGCTGCTCGGTCTGGAACGCGGTCGGATGGGGCGCCACCTCGGCCGCCACGTCGTCCATGCCGGGGGCGATCACCACCACGGCGCGCGCCAGGCCGAGCGGGGCAAGGCTGGCCAGCACGTGCCCGACCAGGGTGCGGCCGGCGATGCGATGCATCACCTTGGGCAGGCGGGACTTCATCCGCGTGCCCTTGCCGGCGGCGAGGAGGATGGCGGCGGCGTGCTGGTCTGGCATGAGTCTGGGTGCTGGATCGGCGTTGCTGAGGGAACCGGAATCGGCCGCGGCGCGACGCGGCGTCACGCCTTGTTGCACCGGCCGACTGGAAAATGCCATATCCCCCCTCGAACGCCAAGCCGAGCCGCCGGAATCCCGGTGGCGCGGGGAGGGCAGCAAAGCTTGGGAAAACGGCGAAAATATGGCTCCCCTTGCGCCTTTTGGCCGCTACATCCTGGTCTTCGACCTGGACGGCACGCTGATCGACAGCGCCCCGGATATCGCCGCGGCGGTCAATGCGCTGTTCGGGGAGCTCAGCCTGCCGCAGGTGGCAGTCGACCTGGTTCGCCGCTGGATCGGCGACGGCGCTCCCAAGCTCCTCGAGCGGGCCCTGGCCCATGTCGGCGCAAGGCAGACCTCCGCCGAATTGTTCGAGCGATTCTCGATCCATTACGGTGAGAACGTCGTCAAGCTGACGACCGTCTATCCCGACGTTCCGGAAACTCTGGCGGCGCTCAGCGATGCTGGCTGCCGGCTCGGCGTCTGCACCAACAAGCCGTTCAAGCCGACGCTGGCCGTCCTGGAGGCCTTCGGCCTCCACCGCCACCTCGGCGCGATCATCGGTGGGGATTCCCTGCCGCAGCGCAAGCCGCAGCCGGAGCCGCTCTGGGAGGTGATCCGACGGCTGGGAGGCGAGCCACCTCAGGCCGTGCTGGTCGGCGACAGCGCCGTCGACCTCGCCTGCGCCGAGGCCGCGGGCGTGCCGGCCATCATCATCCCCTCGGGCTACGGCATGGTGGCGCCTGAGGCGCCCATCACCGCCGCGCGCTTCGCCGAATTGCGGGACGTTCTCGCTCGCCTCTAGGAAGCCGCCGCGTTCCGCGCGCGCAGCTTCTGCACCAGGTCGGCACCGAGGACCCGATGCAGAACCGCGGCGATCTGATGATCGCTGAGCAGGAGCAGCTTGAGCTTCTCGCGCTCGATGCTGAGGACCCGGCAGGGCTGCAAAGCGGTCACCGTGGCCGAGGCCGGCGCCTCGCTCAGGAACGCCATCTCGCCCACGAATGTGCCGCGGCCGATCTGCGCATCGTCGAGCCCCTCGAACATTGCGCGCAGCAGGCCAAGATCGCCTTTGACCGAGCGCAGCCGCAACCGATCCCGCGTCAGCAGGCTCAGATGAAACAGGTTGATGGCGATGAACACGCAGTCCCAGGCGATGCCGGTATAGAGCGCGTCGCTCATGATGATGAAATAGGCGACCTCGAAGCACAGCCCGACGACGGCCGTGATGCGCAGCCAATAGATGTTCGTGAGCCAATAGGAAACGGCAACGATCAGATAAGAGACATGCCCGGCCGCATCGCCCCAGGCGTTGTCCATTGCGTCCAGACTCTCGGCGATCCCCTCCATCGGCGCACCCTCGCCACGCCCGGCAGTGGCGCGATCCCAGTCAGTACGGCGAAGGGCGGGCGAGCCGATGTCGGCGGGGATCGCAGAAACCTTCGCCTGTGCCCCCTACTGCGAGACCTGGGTGAGTTCGAGGGTCATCTCGCCGAAGGAGCTTTGCGCCACGATGCGCACGGGCACGCTGGGGAAGCCGGCGATGGCCGGCGCCATCCACAGTTTCGCCGATTGCGGATAGAGATTGGCGCTGAGCGCGCTCTGCTGAAAGCCGGCGACCAGTTCAGGCGTCGCCGTGCATTCGGTGGCCGAGCCGGCATAGTAGGAATCACCGAGCGGATCGAGATCGGCGAAGCCGCCCTGCTCCAGCACCAGGTCGTAGCGCCGCGCGCCGTCGAACAGTGCGTAGCGCCCGGCGCATTTGCCGCTCTCGGCGAAGGCGCTGGCCACCGCGACGATGGCGCTCGCCGGGTCGATCGTGCCGTTGGCGTAGCCCTGGCTCGCCGCCATCTGCGCCTGGCGGGTCAGCGGCACCGCCTCGATCGCCACCTTGCCGTTGGCGCCATAGGTGAGCGCGACCGATTCCTGCTTGTTCCAGATCCGCATGTCGGAGCGGTAGCTGGCGGGCTGCGGCCGGTGGCCTTTCAGTGCACCGCTCGCCTTCAGCGACTGGGTGAAGGGATAGAGCAGCGCCAAATTGCCCGTCGTCGCCATGTCGGCGGTCACGATGTAGCCACCCTCGGCGGGTTTGGCCCCTTCCGGCACGGCGATATTGGCCTGGAGCGAGAGGACCGGCGCGCCGCCGAGATAGCCGACATAGGTAAGATGGGCGGCGTTCTCGGCCGCTGCGGGCGGCGCGGCGGCAAGGCTGCCGGCCAACAGGGCGGCCGCCAGGGACAGCGCGGCGGGATGGCGGGTGGACATCAGCTAAGCTCCTGATTCAAAATAGATAATCCAACACCCCCGAGATCTGAACCTGGGCCCGCGCGCGGCTTCTGTCAAGCCGCCGGCCGCTCACGATGCGCGGAGCGCCCCGGATGGTTGACAGTGCCGGGGCCCCTCTTTAAACAACCGCGGGATCGAAGCGCGCCGCCTTCGCGGCTGCGCGCAGATCGCCGGCCGAACACCGCGGCCGTCCCGGGTCGGGTGCGTAGCTCAGCGGGAGAGCACTACCTTCACACGGTAGGGGTCACAGGTTCAATCCCTGTCGCACCCACCATTCGAATCCGCTCGGAAACCCGCAGAAATCCGCCACATTCTGGCCCTTCGAGCACCCTGCAGCGCAAACTCCGAAAGGTCGTTTCAGGACGGAACGGCACGCGAACTGGCACGAAAAAGTGTGCAGAAAGCGTGCAGTGTGTTCACGGCTTGATCTCACTGAACCAAGGCCGCTCAAGCGCTTCTGGCCGACAAGGCCTATGACAGCGATACCCTGCGCGAATGGCTCAAAGCCCGCGGCACCAAAGCCGTTATCCGAACAAAGTGAACCGCAAGCGGCGCTTCAGCTTCGACAAAATAGCCTATCGCGGCAGGCACCTCGTCGAGAACGCGATCTGCAGGCTCAAGGACTTCCGCCGCATCGCGACACAATACGACAGGCTCGCCAGAAACTTCCTCGCCGCCATCTACCTCGTCGCTGCTATCGCAAGGTGCATTTAATGAGTCTCAGCCCTAGTCAAGTCGCGCTCTGCAGTGTGACCGCACTGTCAAATGCTGAAATCACCTGCGCGCGACTCTGAGTTCCTTGACTTTCGCGAGGGATGTGGGAGCGCCGATCGGACGCCCAACATCAGGCAGCAGTGCGTTCCTGGGGCGGCTTTCGAATGTCTGGGACAAATCCGCCTTGATGGCGCTCTCGGCCTCGTCGCCATCTCTTCGGCGCAGCGCACGGATGATCCGGTCGTGCTCCGTGGTCAATAGCTTAACGACCTTCTTCGGCTGATGGGCCACCAAGTCAATCGCATACACCGTGAGGAACGGTGAAATTTGAACCCAAAGCCGCTCGATGATCTCAAAGACCACTTCGGAGCGGGCCGCCTGATAGAGCTGAAAGTGGAATTCCATGTTCTTGACGCAATAGCGTTTGACATCCCCGCGTAGGATGGCGGCTTTCATCTCGTCATTGGTCCGCTCGATTGCGTCGATCTCTTCCGGCGTGGCGAGAGCCGCCGCGCGCCGCGCCGCCAATCCCTCCAGCATGATGCGGATGTCGCGCGCATGTTGACGCTGCTCATCGTTCATCTGGCGTACGCGCACGGTGCCGTTCGGCAACAACTCGAAGGCCCCTTCGGTCAGCAACCGGCGCACCGCTTCGCGCACGGGCGTCGGGCTGGTTCCCATGCTTTCGGCAATTTCCCGCACCGTCAGCGATTGGCCGGCGATCAACTCGCCGCTCAGCAACGCTTTTTTCACCGCCTGATAGGTGCGCTCCTGCAAGGTCAGTCGGACGCTGCCGCCTGACAAATCCAACCGGGCCGCCATTTAGATCACAAGCTCCATGCTGCGATTCGCTACTGAATTTGGGTGTGATTGATTAGCACAATGTATACGCCGTCTTGCCGCTGGCCTGGCAAGTATCATCTCGCGCCGCAAGCAGAAACCGGCAAAGTATATTTTGATCAAAATATATTGACACCCTGTTTCGGCGCCTCTTATCGTCTGGGCAAAACAAACTGGAGATCCTGCCGACGGTAGGGATACGGCGCGCCGGATCTTAAGAGATCGACACGCATACACGTTTATCGGCGGCCCGAAGCAGGGGCGGCCGACAACCGGTCCTGGCCGGAAGCCAGGGCTCTATAGATCAAATCAACAGGGAGCGGACCCATGGAGCGGAGACAGTTCTTAAGTGCGGTTGGGGCGGGCGCCTTGGCAGCTGGTGCGATGACGACCGCGCGGCCCGCTTCGGCGGCGGCGGAATTCAGCTGGCGTATGGCCAATCTCTATCCCCGCGGCACGTCCTATGGCGCGGTCTACCAGGGCTTCGCCGATCTGGTGAAGCGCGCGACCAACGGCCGGCTGGAGATCAATCCATTGTTCGACGGCGAAGGCGTCGGCGCCACCGAGGTGCTGCAGGCCACCATGTCCGGCCTAGTGGAGGCCGGCTGTCCCTACATGGCGTTGCATGCCGGTGAGTTGCCGGCGGGCATTGTCGAACTAGGCCTGCCGGGCGGACCTGACAATCTTGCGGGATTGCTGGCGTTGTTCTTCCGCGGCGGCTGGCTCGAGGCGGTGCGTGAAGCCTATGCTTCCGTCGGCCTTTATAACGTCGGACCCTACTTTCAGCCCGGCGTGTATCTGATCACCAAGAACCCGATCAACAGCCTCAGCGACCTCAAGGGACTGAAGCTCCGGGCGCCTGGCGGTTATGGCAAGTTCGTCGCCCAGTTTGGCGCCCAGCCGGTGACCATGGCCTTCGGCGAGACCTATACCGCGCTCGCCACCGGCGTCATCGACGGCTGCGCATCGTCCAACCTGATCGATTACCGCGACGGCAAGTTCTATGAGATTGCGAAGAACTTCTATCCCGTCGCGGTTACTGCCAGCCAAGTCTCGCCGCTGGTCGTCAACATGGACAAGTGGAACGCCTTGCCCGACGACATCAAGGCGATCGTCGAGACCTGCAATGTCTGGCACGGCAACGCCCAGGCCAATGAATCGACCATCAGCGTCGGCGCGGCAGTGGCAGAGATGAAGGCCGGCGGCATGGTCTGGGGCGCGCCCCCCTCCGACGCCGACAAGGCTGCGTGGAAGGCGGCAGCGGAAGCGCTGTTGCCGGAATACGAGGCCAGCGATCCCTTCAGTGCCAAGCTGGTGAAGTTGCAGCGCGAGTTCATGGCTAAGACCGCCTGACGCCCTTGCGTCGCGATACGATTGCCGTCGGGCGGCGGAGCTGCCGCCCGACGGTTTCCGTCGCCTAAGGACGGCGCGTTGAGGCCGCCAGGCCGCCCTGACCCAAAGGGACAACATGACGCTGCTCAAGCTGCTGCTGCGGTCCATCGACCGGCTGTCGATGTTCGTCGGCTACTCGGTGTCCATCTTCGTACCGGTGATGATCCTCTCCTTGGTGTACGAGGTCATCAGCCGCTATTTCTTCCATGCGCCGACCTTGTGGGCACAGGACGTTTCCATCTTCATGTTCGGCTATATCGGGCTGCTCGGCGGCGCCTTCGTGATGAAGGAACACGCGCATATAAATGTCGATCTGATCTATGCCCGGCTCAGCTTGCGCAGCCGCGCCGTTTGCGACGTGCTAACCGGCCTCGTGGCGATGTTCT
>JAEUKU010000343.1 GCA_016794075.1 Rhodospirillaceae bacterium | reverse complement strand
GAAGGCAGCACTCGACGGCGCCATGCAGATCCTGATGGAGCGCTTCGCCGAGAATGCCGATCTGGTGGGCGCGCTGCGCGAGCATGTCTGGACGCAGGGAAGGCTGGTCTCGAAGGTGGTCGAGGGCAAGGCCGAGGCGGGCGCCAAGTTCTCCGACTATTTCGACGCCGCAGAGCCGATCGCCAAGATCCCCTCGCACCGCGCGCTTGCCCTGCTGCGCGGCCGCAACGAGGAGGTGCTGTCGCTGAGCCTGGTGCTCGACGACGAGCCGAAGGGACCCCAGTCTTCCCGGGAGCTCGGCCCCTGCGAGCGGCAGATCGCGGCGCGCTTCGGCATCGTCGACCGCAACCGCCCGGCCGATGCCTGGCTGCAGGAAGTGGTGCGCTGGACCTGGCGGGTGAAGCTGCGCCTGCACATCGACATCGAGTTGATGACGCGGCTGCGCCAGCAGGCGGAGAGCGAGGCGGTGCGCGTCTTCGCCGCCAACCTGAAGGACATCCTGATGGCCGCCCCGGCCGGCGGCCGCGCCACCATCGGCCTCGATCCGGGCCTGCGCACCGGCGTCAAGGTCGCGGTGCTGGCCGCCACCGGCAAGGTGCTGGAGACGGCGACGATCTATCCGCATGAGCCGCAGCGGCGCTGGGACGAATCCATCGCGGTCCTCGCCGCGCTGGCGGCGCGGCACCAGGCCGAGCTCATCGCCATCGGCAACGGCACCGCCTCGCGCGAGACCGACCGCCTGGCGGCCGAGCTCATGAAGCTGCATCCGCAGCTGAAGCTGACCAAGATCGTGGTGTCGGAAGCCGGTGCCTCGGTCTATTCGGCCTCGGAATACGCCTCGAAGGAGTTGCCGTCGCTCGACGTGTCGCTGCGCGGCGCGGTCTCCATCGCGCGGCGCCTGCAGGACCCGCTGGCCGAACTGGTGAAGATCGATCCCAGGTCGATCGGCGTCGGCCAGTACCAGCATGACGTCAACCAGACCCAGCTCTCCAACGCGCTCGACGCGGTGGTGGAAGATTGCGTGAACGCGGTCGGCGTCGACGTCAACCTCGCCTCGGCCAAGCTGCTGGCGCGCGTCTCGGGCCTCAACGAGAGCCTGGCGCAGAACCTCGTCGCGCATCGCGACCAGAACGGCCCGTTCCGCTCGCGCCAGGACTTGCTGAAGGTCGCGCGCCTCGGGCCCAAGGCCTTCGAGCAATGCGCCGGCTTCCTGCGCATCCGCGATGGCGAGGATCCGCTCGATTCCTCCGCCGTGCATCCAGAAAGCTATCCGCTGGTGCGGCGCATCCTGGCCCACCTGAAATCCGAGATCCGCGCGGTGATCGGCGAGACCAGCCTGCTGCGCGGCCTGAAGCCGGAGCAATTCGCCGACGACACATTCGGCGTGCCGACCATCATCGACATCCTGAAGGAGCTGGAGAAACCCGGTCGCGATCCGCGCCCCGAGTTCAAGATGGCGAGCTTCAAGGACGGCGTGGAGGAGATGAAAGACCTCACCCCCGGCATGCTGCTGGAAGGCGTCGTCACCAACGTCGCCAATTTCGGCGCCTTCGTCGATATCGGCGTGCACCAGGACGGGCTGGTGCATGTCTCCGCGCTGGCCGACCGCTTCGTCAAGGACCCGCGCGAGGTGGTGAAGCCGGGCGACATCGTGAAGGTCAAGGTTCTCGAGGTCGACCTCAAGCGCAAGCGCATCGCGCTCACCATGCGCCTGCGGGACGATGCCGGCGCCCGGCCGGCGGCGAGGGCCACATCCGGCGACCGGCCGCTGTCGCAGCGGGAGCGGCAGCACATGGCGGACAAGCCGAAGGGGGCGGCGGGGAAGGCGCCCGACAACGCGCTGGCCGCGGCCTTCAGCAAGGCCGGCTTCACCGTGCGGAAGTGAGGCGGCCTTAAATCAGCGCGTGACGGTGTCGGCGGCGAGGGCCGCAGCCACGTTCTCCATCGGCATGATCCGCAATCCGACCGCCGGCAGCGACCTGCGCTCCCAATAGGCGGTTGCAGGACCGATGTCGAAGTGGTTGGGCCGGAAGGAGAACTCGACCCACCGGCCGAAGAGATGCGCGCGCGGCACCAGGATGGGAAATGCGGTGCCGCTGGCCGACCGCAGCTTGATCTTTTGCGCGCGCCGGCCATTGACGAATACCCAGACGTCCGGCTTCGGCGAACTCCGCGCCGCGGCCGACACGCTGAAGATCGCGAGATAGTCTCGTACGGCCGGCAGGGGCACGAGCAGCCTGTTGTCGCCCAGATCGGACCAGAAGCAGGTATGTTCCGGCTCTGGCCAGCCCCAGCCCGGTCCGCCGATCTCGTCGATCACCGCGCAATCGCGGAGATCGTATGCGGCGCGCGGGTTCGAAGACGGCGCCAGGGGTCTCGAGGCGGGGCCGAGAAAGCGCAGCATCTGCCGCTCGATCAATTCCGGGCGGCCGAGCCGCTCCCACATCCGATAAACCTGGCGGTGGCGCAGGACGAATTTGTCGGTTCTCACGCGCGGCCCGGCCTTGGGTCTGGCTTGCGGCGCTTGTGCGCCCCGGAGAACGGCCGCGGGGGCGCCGCGCGACAGCCGCGCCGCTTCGAAGGCCGACTCGAGAGTCGAGAGGAGAGGACCCGTATTCGATACGCCGACCGCCTCGGCCAGGTGCGTCCGATCGCAAAGCGGGAGCCAGTGCCAGCAATCGACGAGCGTCTGCAGGATGTCTGCACGCGTTCCCTCCCGGAACCCGTGGTGGAGCGAGCCGACCACCGAGAATTCCGGGCTTGGCGTCATCACGGGCACGCCGAACAAGCTGCTTGCCACCGCGGAGTTCCAGAACATATCGGCCAGGCGGCCGGCCGTTTCGCACTCCAGCAGACGCCAATGCAGATCGATGTCGCCCTTGCCCTTCGCCAGGTTCCAGCTGTTGCGTCGCAACGGCGTGCGGAACTTCAGGCTGCGTGGGGTCATCCCGTATTTCGGCGTCCATCCCAGGCCGGTGAAGATATCGACGGCCGGGCGCAGATGGCGGTACCGCACATGAACGTCGACATCGCCGGTCTGCCGGTACGCCCAGGCGTTGAACTGGACGCAGAAGGCGATGCCCTTCGTCACCATCACCGGCATGGCGGCGCCCAGCGCGCGCAGGACCGGCAGCGCCTCGTGGCCGATCAGCCGGTTGAAGGTGAAGGTTGCGCGCGCCTTGCCGCGGAGCTTTGCCGGCAGCGGGGAATCCGGTGCGACCCGGGAGAGATTGGCATGGACCATGGGCAGCAGGCGCAGCTCGGCATGCGGCGCCTCCTCGAGAATGACCGACCCACACCACGAGTCCCAGGCCTTGAGCGCGGTCGAGCGATCCTGGGACAGAGCGGCATGGACGAGATCCGCCTCGCGGCCGGACAGCGCGATGTCAGCCATTCCTGGACCGCTCTCGGTGTTCCCTGACCACGCGCAGCAGATCCTGCCGGCCGCGGGTCTTGTCGCGCACGCCCATGTTGGTGCCATGGACGCGGCGCAGCAGCACGGGTAGATCGAGCTGCGCCATGCGGATGTTCATGCCAGCCGCGCGCGCGGTCCAATCCACATTCGCGGCGTGCTTCACGTCGACGCGGAATCCACCGACCTTGCCGAAGACCTGGCGGCGAACCAGGCAGCAGGTCAGTTGACGAGTCGCGAATGGCGGCTGTTGCGGCTCGAGCCTCTCGTTGACGTTGACCATCTGGCCGTAAACGATCTCCACGGCCGGGTCGTCCGCGAAGACGCGCAGCATTTCCTGCAGGCGGTTCCCGGGCCAGACGTCGTCGGCGTCGAGGAATGCGAGGAAATCCCCGCCGGCCAGTTCCACGCCCGCATTCAGCGACGCGGGATGACCGGTGGGCGGCCGGCTCACCACCCGCGCGCGAACGGCATGGCCGGCCGCGATCTCGGCGCTCCTGTCCTCGGACCCATCGTCGATGACGATCGTCTCCACGTCGGGGACCATCTGCGCGGCGATGCTGTCCAGCGCCTCGCCGAGATATGCTTCGCCATTCCGAACACAGACAATGACCGAAACAATCCCCATCAGCCCCGCTCCTCGATGATCGAATCGATCGCGCCGATCACGGAGTCGAGATCGGTGCCCAGTTCCAGGGTGAAGGCCGGGAGCTCGCGCACGAGCTTCATCAGTGCCTTCGGGGTGAATTCCGTGCCCCCCATCAAGCCTCCGATCGTGCTTGGCAGCAGGGCGCGCATGGCATCGGCACGCGTTGTCGGCACAACGCGGGTGCTGACCTCCGTCGAGACGCGCGGAAGCAGGATGGCGCAGAGACCCGCGCTGCGGACGAGGTTGAGGTCGGTCGACTCGAAGAAGATCACACCCTTCTCCTCCGTGATCTTGTCGGCATTGACCACATGCCTATCGAGGCGCGGCAGCATCTTCAAGGTGCCGGGGAGAGCCTTGGCCGTACGGTAGACCATGTGCGCCGATACGAGCTGCGGGTCGATGGCGCAATAGTCGTCGCCCAGATAGCCCATTCCGGCGAGAGCGCAGGCAAGCGCGGTCGTCGATTTGCCGGCGCCGCCGCCGCCCGCGAGCAGGACCGCACGCCCATCGCGCGCGACGGCGGCTCCGTGCACCATTTGCAGGCCGGCCTCATTGAGCAGCCAGGACAATGGAATCCGGAAAGGCGACGCCTTCGCCCAGGCCGGCAGTGCCGCGATGTCGGGATACCACGCATAGGAGCGCCGACGCTCACGGTCGTAGACGATGAGCGAGCTGGTGTGGATATCGAATGCGCAGCGGATTCTGTCGTCCGAATAGGCTGCGACCACGCCCAGTGGCTCGTGCGCCGTATCGCCCCACGGGCGCTCGGGCGGCGCAACGTCCGGATTGCACCCGTCCCACACAGATATCGCATGATCTGCGCCATTGTGGCCGTTGGCCTCGGCAGGCGGCAGGGCGCGGCTCAGATGCGCATGGTCTCGCGCCGAGGCGCGGACCGCAAACCGCGCCGCGCCGATCGAGAAATACATCGCCGGCGCTTCTCCCAGCACCGCCTGCGCCCGCTCTGCGACCTTGTCGGCAAAATCAGCCGCTGCGCTCACGACACCGGCCGCGGCAGCACATACGGCCATCCGGTTTCGCTGACATCATGGATCGGGTCCGCCTGCAGCAGGTCCCACATGTCGGTATATTCGTCGAAGACGGGCGGCGACCAGGAGGCGCGCTGCATTTCGGGCAGAGCGGCCGTCGCCGCGGCCGTCGCCGGCTCGCCGACGCTGATGACCGCATGGTCCTGCAGCCTGGCGATGCAGGCTTCCAGATCCCCTCTGATGCCGGCATCGTCGGTGCCATAGGCGGCTGCGAGCGTCGCGACGATTTCATCGAACGAGGCGCCGGCCGCGATGAGCGTCCAGACGTCCGCCGCGGTCCCAGAGCCCGAGAAATACGAGCCGGTCGCGACGTTGATGATGATCACCTCGTCCTGCAGTCGCTCGAATGATACGCGGTTCGGATCTACAAAGTATCGCATGCCTGTTTCGTCTCGTTGTGGCTGAGGATCTCCCGATAGGCGTCGGCATAGCTGTCGACGCATCGGTCGAGGTCGAACTTCGCACGCGCGCGCTCATAGGCGGCCGCGCTCAGGCGTGCCCAGAGTTTGGGGTCGGAGAGGATGCGCGCGGCGGCGCCGGCCACCGCGCCGACATCCGCGTGCGGAACGACGAGCCCGGTCTGCTCGTGATCGACCGTCTCCGGCAATCCGCCGACATCCGACACCACGCAAGGCGTGCCGACGCTCGCAGCTTCCGCCGCTGCCAGGCAAAAGCCTTCGCGTGTTCGCGATGGCGCCAGCAGGATCGAACTTTCCGCCATCAGGTGCCTGACCTGCATGCGGTCGAGCGCGCCGCGGAATGCGACGTGCTCGCCGATGCCCAGCATGCGCGCCTGACTCTCGAATTGCAGCTGGTCCTCGCCGTATCCGACCAAGGTCAGCTGGGCATCGATGCCTTGTTTGCGCAGGATGGCCAGGGCATCTATGGCGATGTCGAAGCCTTTCTCACGCTGCATCCTTCCGACGCAGAGCAGCCGGTGCTTCGGCGGCGGGATGCGGCCCGCCGGGAAATCCGCCGGCATCTCGAATCCGTTGTAGATTCGTCGCGACTCCGCCTTCCGTCCGGTGAACTCGACGGCGGAGGCCAGAGCCGCCTGCGACACGCCCGTCAGCATTCTGGCGCCGAGAATCATGCGGTGGGTTACTTGCGTCTTGTCCTTCTCCTCCAGCGTCCCGTGCTGCGTGACCACCACCGGCATGGATGACAATTGTTTGCGCAGGATCCGATCGAGATAGAAGACGCTGGCCTGCGTGGCGGAATGGACGTGGAGAATGTCGGGCCGCTCGACGGCGATGATGCGCGTGATCTCCTGCATGTTGGATAGCGTGCCGAGAAGGTTCGATTCCCGCAGCGCGCGGACCAGATTCAGGCGGTAGACCGGCGTGCCGGCGATGACCTCGGACGGCGGCAGGTCCCCGACCGTGTCCGTGATCACCGCCATGTCCGTGCCACGGCGCTTGAGGCCCGCAGCCAGGTCGGCGACGAGCATCTCAATACCCCCTGCGACCGGCAGGTACAATGGTGTGAATGCCAGGATTTTCATCGGCTTAGACAAGCGATTCGCGGGCCCTCGGAATGCGCGCGGGGACGTTACTGCATCGGTGCCCGGCACTCCAGCGCGGATCATGGTGCCACATCACAGCGTCCGGATCGTTAACCCCCCATCTACCAGCAGTGCCTGGCCGACGGCAAAAGGCAGGTGGCCCTCGGCCGCGGTGACGACCGTCTTCGCCACGTCCGCCGCCTCGCCCCAGCGCTTGATGGGGGAGATGCCGTCCTGGATCAGCTGGTCGAGGCGGCCTTCCGAGACCTTGGTCATGTCAGTACGGATGATGCCGGGGCGCACCTCGTAGACGCCGATGCCGGTCTCGGCCAGGCGCACGGCGAAGAGCTTGGTCATCATCGCGGCGCCGGCTTTCGAGATGCAGTATTCGCCGCGGCTGATCGAGACCACCTCGGCGCTGACCGAGGTGATGTTGACGATGGAGCGGTGCCACGCCGGCGCCGGGTCGGCCAGCATCCGCTTGGCGATGGTCTGGGTGAGGAAGAAGGAGCCGCGCAGATTGATGTCGAGGCAACGGTCGTAGCTCTCCGGCGTCACCTCGAGCAAATCGCCGCGATTGAGCACCGAGACCCCGGCATTGTTGACCAGGCAGGTAAGCGGCCCCAGCGCGCGCCAGATCGTTTCGGCGACGGCGGCGTGGCTGGCGATATCGGCGATGTCGCCGGCGACGAACAGGCTGCGGCGGCCCCTGGCGGCGATCTCGGCCAGGGCCGCCTCCGCGTCGGCGTCGCGCGCCACGTCGAGGAGGGCGATGTCGAAGCCGGCTTCGGCCAGCGCCAAAGCGATGCCGCGGCCGATGCCGCGCCGTCCGCCCGTTACCAGGGCCGTCTTCGCTTCATCGCCGTGCATCTTGCCGCCCCCTCTGCATTGGCGGCGGATATTGCCGTGCCGCAGGCAAGGCGGGCAAGCGTCCCGCCCCGGGCGGCTGCTCTGGGGATCACCGGGTCGGCAGCCGGATCGTCGCAGCCCGCTGCCCGGCATAGCGCCGGCCGAACAGCGTCGCCAGCAGGCGGACCAGACGGCCGAAGGCGTCGGCGATGGCGTCCGAGCGCGCCTGCCGGGCCCGGATCATCAGGGCGTCGCGCTGGGCGGGGGATAAGCTGCTGAAAGGGCGTGATTTATTATCCATGGCATGGATCTCCAGGCTCTCGGAATGAGAATGGGGATCCAATGTGGATAAAAGAAACGAATTATTGCTATCATATAGATGATCATTCATCATCAATTCATGCTCCGGATCGACCTCGATTTCGACCTGCTCCGCAGTTTCCTGGCGGTTGCCGAGACCGGCGGCTTCACCGCCGCGGGCGAGCGCATCGGTCTGACCCAATCCGGCATCAGCGTCCGCGTCCGCCGGCTGGAGGAGCGGCTGGGCCGCCGCCTGCTGGAGCGCAGCACGCGCCATGTCGGGCTGACGGAGAGCGGCGAATTATTCCTGAGCTATGCCCGGCGGATGGTCGATCTGAACGACGAGGCGGTGGGGCGCCTGCGCGGCGGCCTCACCGAGGGGCGCTTGCGCCTCGGCATCGCCGACTATGTCGTGCCGCACCAGCTGCCGAAGCTGCTGGGCCGGTTCAACCGGCTCTATCCGGGCGTGAAGATGGAGATGCGCACCGGGCTCAGCATGGATCTGCTGCCGGGTTTCGAACAGGGCGAGCTGGATGTGGTGATCGCCAGCCGCGGCATGGCCTTTCGCGATGGCGGCCTGCTCTATCGCGATGCGCTGGTCTGGGTGGCGGCGGCCGATTTTTCCTTGCGTCTGGATCGGACGCTGCCCCTCGTGGTCCTGCCGCCGCATTGCACCCATCGTGGCCTCAGCCTGGAGGCGCTCGACCGTGCGCGCATCCCCTGGGAGATCGTCTATGTGAGCTCGTCGACGCCCGGGGTGCAGGCGGCGGTCCTCGGCGGGCTGGGCATCGCCATGGTGCCCGCCACGTCGGTGATGCCGGGGCTGCGCCGGCTCGGCGTGGAGGACGGGCTGCCGACGCTGCCGGAATTCGACATCGCCATCTTCCTGCGCGAGGAAAAGCCTCCGCCCGGCTGTCAGGCCTTCGTCGATTTCATCAGCACGGAGCTCAGCGCCCCGCTCTAATTCGCGGCCGCGATGTCGGCGGCGAAGGCGGCGAAGATCTCGTCGAGCCCGGCATTCAACGCCGCCACGGCGGCGTCGATGCTTTCGCCGGAAACGGGCTTTTCCGCATTGTAGGTGCGGCTCACCATCACCGCGTCGTCGTCCTTGCGGATCAGCGACAGCTCGAGCGCGATGGCGGCGCCGTTCGCGCCGCCGACCAGCTGCTCCAGGCGGCGGATGGTGCCCTGCACGACATAGGCGGTGTCGAGGCGCAGCTCGCTCGGCCAGACATTGTCGGCCACCCCCGCCTGGCGCAGATAGACCACCAGCTGGTCGCGCAGCATCTGCGGCGGCGCGTCGGTCCAGTAGGCGTAATTGCGCTGCTCCAGCTTGCGCCCGCCGTCGCTGCTGAACAGCAGCGGCCGCTCGGTCATCACGCCCTCGCCGGTGAAGGGCACCACCTCGATGCCGCCGGCGAGCGCCGCGGCCGGCGTGCCCTGGGCCGGCGTCGAGGCGATCAGACGGAAATACTGCTCCTTCGGCACCGGCGGCGCCGAGCCGAAGCAGCCGGCAAGCGCCAGGACGAGAGGGAGAAGGGCTAGGACCTTGAACGCGCGCATCGTCACTGCTCCGAAGCTGGGGTGAGGCCCCGGTCGGCCTCCGGCGACCCGCCGTTCAGCAGCAGGCCGGGATTCTGCCGGATCAACCTGCTGAACTCGCTCATGTTACGGGCGGTGCCGTCGATGTTGCGGGTGATCGAATCGATGTTCTGCGACACCGAGCGCAGAATGTATTCCAGATTGGCGATGGACTTGTCGACGTTCTTGCGGTTGTCGCCGACCATGTCGTTGAGCTGGTCGATCAGGGTCTGCACCTTGGCCGACACCTCCTTGATGTCGGCGGCGGCACCCTGCGCCTGCGCGCTGGCCGTCTCGATGTTGGCGAGGATGGTGCGCACGGATTCGATGTTGCGGTCGTCGACCAGCTTGTCGGCCTGCAGCAGCGTGGCGTTCATCTGCGTGGTGAAGGTGGAGATGTCGGTCGTGATCTTCGGCGTCTTGTCCTGCACGTCGGCGGCGATCGCCTGCAGGCTCTTGAACAGGTCGTTCAGGTTGGTGTCGGTGTTGTTGCCGATGCGCGCGATGATTTCGTCGACATGCTGGATCAGCGGCTTCAGCGAGCCCTCGGAAAGATCGCCGATCTGGCCGGCCACCTGGGCCATGAGCGAGAAGGCGTCGGCCGGCGTGCCGCCCACGATCTCGCCGCCCGCCGCGACCAGCTCCTGCGCCGCGCCGCCGAAGATCTCCACCGTCTTGCCGGCGAGAAAGCTGGAGGCGGAGATGCGGGCGACCGAGTCGGCTGGGATCTTCCAGCCCTGCTCGACGGTCACATGGACCCGGAACCGGTATTTGCCGTCCGTCCATTCCGGCTCGATGCGCTCCACCTGGCCCACCTTGTAACCCTCGTAGCGAACCAGGGTGCCGTAATCGATATCGGTCACCGCATCCATCAGGATGGAGTAGCTGTCGGTCGGGCCGGTGCGGCCGGAGATCTGCGCCAAGGCCCAGATCAGGGCGACGATCATGGCGGCGACGAAGACGCCGACGGCGGTGTAGTTGACGAAGTAGTTGCGCATTCTCTCAGTCCCCCGCCAAGCGGCGCAGATATTCCTCAGGATCGACTTCCACGTGTTCGGACCGGCGATTGATCAGGTTCTGCACCCGCTCGTTCGGGTTGACCTTGATCTGCTCCGGCGGCTCGCAGGCCAGCACGCGGCCTCGATCCAGCACGGTGATGCGATCGCCGATCTTGAAGGCGCTTTCGACGTCGTGCGTCACCACCACGACGGAAATCCCCATCGCCTCCCTGAGGCGCAGGATCAGATCGTCCAGCGCCGAAGAGACCACAGGATCGAGGCCGGATGACGGCTCGTCCAGGAAAACCAGCTTCGGGTCCATGACGATGGCGCGCGCGATCGAGGCGCGCTTGACCATGCCGCCCGAAAGCTCCGCCGGCATCAGATGGCCGAAGCCGCTCAGGTTCACCACTTCGAGCTTCAGCCGCGCCATGATGTCCATGGTCTTCTCGTCGAGATGGGCCAGCTCGCGCAGCGGCAGCTTCACGTTGTCGGCGACGTTCATCGAGCTGAACAGCGCGCCGAACTGGAAGGCGACGCCGATCTTGCGGCGCAGCTCCAGCTTTTCGAGCGCCTTCAGCTTGCCCATGTCCTGTCCCAGCAGCTTGACCTTGCCCGGCACCGGCGGCATCAGGCCGACCAGATGGCGCAGCAGGGTGGTCTTGCCCGAGCCGGAGCCGCCCATGATCACCATGATCTCGCCCTCATGCACCTGCATGGTGACGTCGAACAGGACTTGGCGCGGCCCGAAGGACCAGTCGAGATGGTCGACCTCGATGACCACGGGCTTGCCGGCCAGTTCCTCCTGGGTCGGATGCCAGAAGGTCTCTTCGGCTTGGGTCGGGGATGCTGCCTCGGCCATCAATGCGTGCTCATATAGCCGATGATCATGTCGGAAACGACGATGGCGGTGATCGCCTGCACGACCGAGCGCGTGGTCACCCGGCCGACGCCCTCGGCGCCGCCGGAGACGCCGGCGCCGTTCATCACGCCGATGAGGCCGATCAGCAGGCCGAAGAACGAGGCCTTGCCGATGCCGTGCCAGACGTCGTCGGTCTTCAGGATCTGCAGCGTGTCGTACATGTAGGAGCCGAGCGACTTGTCGAGGTCGGCGCAGACATAGAGCGCGGCGGCGCCGATCGACACCAAATTGGCCCACATGGCGATGCAGGGCAACATGATGACCAGCGCGATCAGCATCGGTGCCACCAGGAAGCGGTTGGGATTGATCCCCATCACCTGCAGCGCGTCGATCTCCTGGTTGATGGTCATGGTGGCGAGCCGCGCAGCGATGGCCGAGCCGGAGCGGCCGGCGATCAGGATGCCCATGATCAGCGGCGAGAACTCGCGCGTGACCGAAAGGGCGATGCCGATATAGGCGAAGTTCTGCGCCCCGAAGAGGCCCAGCGAATAGAGGCTCTGGATCGCCAGCATCAAGCCGATGGTGGCGGCGAGCAGGGTGCAGATCGGCAAGGCGGCGATGCCGAAGCGCATCATCTCGACGAAGGTGTGGCTGACGCGGACCGGCTGCCGGTAGAAGTTGCCGACGAAGATCCACATGATGGATTCGGCGAGGAT
>JAEUKU010000333.1 GCA_016794075.1 Rhodospirillaceae bacterium | reverse complement strand
GCCGTCGCAGCAGATCACCATGCCGGAATGCTGTGAGAAGCCCATGCCGACGCCGCCGCCGTGATGCAGGCTGACCCAGGTGGCGCCGGAGGCGCAGTTCAGCAGCGCGTTCAGCAGCGGCCAGTCGGAGACGGCGTCGGAGCCGTCCCGCATGCCTTCGGTCTCGCGGTTCGGGCTGGCGACCGAGCCGGAATCGAGGTGGTCCCGGCCGATGACGATGGGCGCCTGCAATTCGCCTTTGGCCACCATCTCATTGAAGGCGAGGCCGAGACGGGCGCGATCGCCCAGGCCGACCCAGCAGATGCGCGCCGGCAAACCCTGGAACCTGATGCGCGCGGTCGCCATGTCGAGCCAGTTGTGCAGGTGCGGATCGTCGGGGATCAGTTCCTTCACCTTGGCGTCGGTGCGGGCGATGTCCTCCGCTTCGCCGGAAAGCGCCGCCCAGCGGAACGGGCCTACGCCGCGACAGAAGAGGGGGCGGATATAGGCCGGCACGAAGCCGGGGAAGTCGAAGGCGTTGGCGACGCCGGTTTCCTGCGCCATCTGGCGGATGTTGTTGCCGTAGTCGAAGGTCGGGACGCCCTTCTGATGGAAGCCGAGCATGGCGCGGACCTGCACCGCCATCGACTCCTTTGCTGCCTTCACCACCGCATTCGGGTCACGCTGCCGCATTTCGGCCGCGTGGGCGAGCGACCAACCGGCGGGCAGATAGCCGTTCAGCGGATCATGCGCGCTGGTCTGGTCGGTCACCATGTCGGGGCGCAGGCCGCGCTTCAGGATCTCCGGAAACACCTCGGCCGCGTTGCCGAGCAGGCCGATGGAGACCGGTTTGCCGTCCTTCTTGGCGCGCTCGAGCATCGCGAGCGCCTCATCGAGTGAGTTGGTCTTGGTGTCGAGATAGCGCGTCTCCAGCCGCTTCTCGATTCGGGACGGCTCGCATTCGACCGCCAGCATCGATGCACCCGCCATGGTCGCAGCCAGCGGCTGCGCGCCGCCCATGCCGCCGAGCCCGCCGGTCAGGATCCAGCGGCCCTTCAGATCGCCGCCGTAATGCTGGCGGCCGGCCTCGGCGAAGGTCTCGTAGGTGCCCTGCACGATGCCCTGGCTGCCGATATAGATCCACGACCCGGCGGTCATCTGGCCGTACATCATCAGGCCCTTGGCATCCAATTCGCGGAAATGCTCCCAGGTCGCCCAATGCGGCACCAGGTTGGAATTGGCGAGCAACACCCGCGGCGCGTCCTTGTGGGTCTTGAACACGCCGACCGGCTTGCCGGACTGGATCAGCAGGGTCTCGTCATCGCCCAGCGTCTTCAGCGTCGCCACGATGCGGTCGTAGCATTCCCAGTTGCGGGCGGCGCGGCCGATGCCGCCATAGACCACGAGCTCGTGCGGGTTCTCCGCCACATCCGGGTCGAGGTTGTTCATCAGCATGCGCAGCGGCGCTTCGGTCAGCCAGGACCTGGCGTTGAGCTGGCGGCCGCGCGGAGCGCGGATGACGCGGGCGTTGTAGCGGGTTCCAGTCATGACGGGCCTCGGTTGGCAACTTGTATATACAAGTCTATACCGCAAGGTTCTGACGGCCTCAAGCGCGAAGCTGGTAGGACCGCCCCGGGATCCTCTAGGGTCGGCGCGGCGCGGGGAAAGTCTCAGTGACGACGGCAACAAGGTCCAGCAAATACGCTCTTGGGGTGGTCTGCTGCTGCCTCGCGACCCTCGGCTGGAGCCTGAGCGGGCTCTTCGTGCGCACAGCGCCGGAACTGGATGGCTGGGCGGTGAACGGCTACCGCGCCCCGGCGACGTCGCTCTTTCTGCTGATCTATCTGGCCCTGCGCTATCGCGGCGAGATCTGGGGGCACCTCTGGCCGCGGCGGCAGCCCCATGCCCTACTGATTGCCGGCGCCTATTTCGCCGCCGGATCGACCCTTTATGTGACGGCGCTGACCAAGGGCACGGTGGCCAGCGTCTCGGTCCTGGGGGCTACCGCGCCATTCTTTGCCGCGTTGCTGGCCTGGCTGCTGATGCGCGAGCGCACCTCGACGGTGTCGCTCGCCGCCACCTTCATCGCCCTCATCGGCGTCGGCGTGGTGGTGCAGGCCGAGACCAGCGCGCTGGCGACCGGCTGGCTCGCGGCGCTGATCTCGCTCGGCTATGCCTTCTGCTTCGCCGGGCAGACGGTGTCGCTGCGCAAATACCGCGAGCTGGAGATGATTCCCGGCATCGTCTATGGCGGATTGATGGTCTTCGCCTTCATCACGCTGTTCATCGGCCTGCCGGCGCTGCCCCGTGAGCAGATCGGCCTGCTGTCGCTGATGGCTCTGGTCCAGCTCGCCTTGCCGCTGATCCTGTTCGCGATCGGGGCCAAGCACCTGCCGGTGGTGCCGGCCATGCTGATCGCGCTGGCCGACGTGGTATTGAATCCGTTCTGGGTCTGGCTGGCCTATGGCGAGCAGCCGCCGCAGGGCACGTTGGCCGGCGGCGCCTTGATCCTGGCGGCGATCATCGGCGCCACGCTGGTGGAGAGCCGACGGCAACGACTGAGCGCGGAGGGGAGGGCATCTTGAGCCATCAGCACCATTTCTCGCCCATGAACGTGATGAGCGAGATCGTCGACGATACCGAGGGCGACTCGCGGCTGTGGATTCAGCTGACCGAGGATGTCCGCCAGCGGCCGCTGCTGTTCGACTGCACCAACGGCGCCTGGTCGAACCTGCTCAGCATACGCCCCGGCGGCCAACTGGCCTGCCACTACCATACCGGCCCGGTACACGCGTTCACCCTCAAGGGCTCGTGGCGTTATCTCGAGCACGATTGGGTGTCGCCGCAGGGCACCTTCGTCTATGAGCCGCCGGGCGAGGTCCACACGCTGCAGGCCGACCCGCAGACCGGCATGACGACCTTTTTCGTCACCCGCGGCGCCCTCATCTACACCGACAAGAGCGGGCACCAGATCGGCTATGAGGACGTCTTCACCCGGCTTGCGAGGTTCCGGCGGCATCTGGCTGAAAACGGGGTCGATCCGGCAATCGCCGACCGCATGATTCGCTAGGTGTTCGGGCTGCCGGCCGATTGTTGACGGCGATTGTTGACACTCCCAGGGGCATCATATAGATGAGCGCCACCGCAGATGCGGTGCCCTATGCGCGGGCGTAGCTCAGTTGGTTAGAGCGCCGGCCTGTCACGCCGGAGGCCGCGGGTTCAAGTCCCGTCGCTCGCGCCATTTCCCCACCCGGTCCGGGTCCGGGGCATGTTTGCGCTATATCAACCTAACATCCCGTAATTAAACGCGAATTGGCGCCGGATGGCGGCTTTTTACGCTTTCGCACTGCGATACACGGCACTATAGTAGCGGCGCTTTTGATGGGGGCTGAGTCGGCTTCCCCGCGGTCCCGCCAGTGCCGCAGGGGCGAGGGAATGGGTGGCTGCGGCTGCTCAGAGTCTGGGTGGCCGGCGGCCACGGGCTGACTGGCCGGTCTCGGGTGATGGGATGAACGAGCTTCTGGGCGAATATCTGCCGGTCCTGATCTTCATCGTGGTGGCGACGGGCCTGGCCGCGATCATGGTCATCGCTTCCCTGATCATCGCCCACCAGAAGCCCGATTCCGAGAAATTGTCACCCTACGAATGCGGTTTCGAGGCGTTCGACGACGCCCGCCGGCAATTCGACGTGCGCTTCTACCTCGTCTCCATCCTGTTCATCATTTTCGATCTCGAAGTGGCATTTCTCTTTCCCTGGGCGGTTTCCCTGGGCGATATCGGCGTGTTCGGATTCTGGTCGATGATGATCTTCCTCGGCGTGCTCACCGTGGGGTTCATCTACGAGTGGAAAAAGGGCGCGCTGGAGTGGGAGTGACGACATGGCGAATGTCCAGCATCAACTAGGCGCGGGCCAGCCGCTGCCGCCGGGCCCGGCGCAGGACGCGGTGCTGAAATCCGTCACCGACGAGCTGTCCGACAAGGGCTTTGTCGTGGCGCAGCTCGACAAGGTGGTGAACTGGGCGCGCACCGGCTCGCTGTGGCCGATGACCTTCGGCCTCGCCTGCTGCGCCGTCGAGATGATGCATGCCTACATGGCGCGCTACGACCTCGACCGCTTCGGTGTGGTGCCGCGCGGCACGCCCCGGCAGTCCGACGTGATGATCGTCGCCGGCACGCTGACCACCAAGATGGCCCCGGCGCTGCGCAAGGTTTACGACCAGATGGCCGAGCCGCGCTGGGTCATCTCGATGGGCTCCTGCGCCAATGGGGGCGGCTACTATCACTATTCCTACGCCGTGGTGCGCGGCTGCGACCGTGTCGTGCCGGTGGACGTCTACGTGCCGGGCTGCCCGCCGACGGCGGAGGCGCTGGTCTACGGCGTCCTGCAGCTGCAGAAGAAGATCCGCCGCACCGGCACCATTGCGCGCTGACCGTTCAGGGATTGCATCAGCCATCATGACCAACGTCTACCGCGAACTGGGCGACTTCATCTCGGCGGCTCTCGGCGCGTCGCTGGAGTCGATCGAGGTGAAGCTGGGCGAGCTGGTGCTGACCTGCGCGCCGGCGCAGCTGCCGAAGGTGATGAAGTTCCTGCGCAACGACAGCAATTGCCGCTTCGAGATGCTGATCGACATCTGCGGAGTGGACTATCCCGACCGCGCAAAGCGCTTCGACGCCGTCTACAACCTGCTCAGCCTGAAGCACAACTACCGCATCCGGGTGAAGGTGGCGGTGAGCGAGGATGAATCCGTGCCCTCGCTGGTCGACCTCTATCCGAGCGCCGGCTGGTTCGAGCGTGAGGCCTATGACCTCTACGGCATCTTCTTCGAGGGCAATCCGGATCTGCGCCGCATCCTCACCGATTACGGCTTCGAGGGGCATCCGTTCCGCAAGGACTTCCCGCTGACCGGCTATGTCGAGGTTCGTTACGACGAGGAGCAGAAGCGCGTCGTCTATGAACCGGTGAAGCTGCAGCAGGAATTCCGCAGCTTCGATTTCGAAAGCCCGTGGGAGGGCATGCTGCAGCCGCGGCGCCCGCTGCCGGGCGACGAGAAGGCGTCGTAAGTCATGGCCGAAACCCAGATCAAGCCGCTGACCATGAATTTCGGGCCGCAGCACCCGGCGGCCCACGGCGTGCTGCGCATGGTGATGGAGATGGACGGCGAGGTGGTGCGCCGCATCGACCCGCATGTCGGCCTCCTGCATCGCGGCACCGAGAAGCTGATCGAATACAAGACCTATCTGCAGGCGATCCCGTATTTCGACCGCCTCGATTACGTCTCGCCGATGTGCCAGGAGCACGCCTTCGTGCTCGCCGTCGAGAAGCTCCTGGGCCTCGAAGTGCCGGCGCGCGGGCAATACATCCGCGTGCTGTTCGACGAGATCACCCGCATCCTCAACCACCTGCTCAACATTCCCGCCTACGCGATGGACGTGGGCGCGGTGACGCCGTTCCTCTGGGCCTTCGAGGAGCGCGAGCTGTTGATGGAGTTCTACGAGCGGGTCAGTGGTGCCCGCCTACATGCGGCCTATTACCGGCCGGGCGGCGTGCACCAGGACCTGCCGGCCGGCATCCTCGACGACATCGCCGCCTGGGCGGCCAAGTTCCCGCGCGTCATCGCCGATCTCGAAGGCCTGCTGACCGAGAACCGCATCTTCAAGCAGCGCCTGGTCGATATCGGCGTGGTCTCCGCCGAGGACGCCATCGCCTGGGGCTTCACCGGGCCGATGCTGCGCGCCTCGGGTGTGCCATGGGATCTGCGCAAGGCGCAGCCCTACATGGTCTACGACAAGATGGATTTCGACATTCCGGTCGGACGCAACGGCGATTGCTACGATCGCTATCTGGTGCGCGTGGCCGAGATGAAGGAATCGCTGAAGATCATCAACCAGTGCATCCAGCAGATGCCGGGCGGGCCGGCGAGCTCGGTCGACCGCAAGGTGACGCCGCCGCCGCGCGGCGAGATGAAGCGCTCGATGGAAGCGCTGATCCACCATTTCAAGCTCTATACAGAGGGCTTCCATGTGCCCGCCGGCGAGACCTATACGGCGGTCGAAGCGCCCAAGGGCGAGTTCGGCGTCTATCTGGTCAGCGACGGCAGCAATCGGCCATACCGTTGCAAGATCCGCGCGCCGGGCTTCCCGCATCTGCAGGCGATGGAGTTCTGCTCCAAGGGTTACATGCTGGCGGATTCGGTAGCGATCCTCGGCTCCATGGATATCGTGTTCGGCGAGATCGATCGATGAGCAGCAGCAACGACAACACGGTGCAGCCGGCGAGCTTCGCCTTCACGCCGGAGAACCGCGCCGAGTGCGACCGCATCATCGCCAAGTATCCGAAGGGCAGGCAGGCGAGCGCGGTGCTGCCGCTGCTCTATGTCGCGCAGCGCCAGGAAGGCTGGGTCCCGCGCGCGGCGATGGACGTGATCGCGGAGATCCTCGACATGGCGCCGATCCGCGTCTACGAGGTCGCGACCTTCTACACCATGTTCAACCTGAAGCCGGTCGGCAAATACCACATCCAGGTCTGCCGCACGACGCCGTGCTGGCTGCGCGGCGCCGACCAGATGAGCGAGACCTGCAAGAAGAAGCTCGGCATCGGCCTGAAGGAGACGACCAAGGACGGCTTGTTCTCGCTGGTCGAGGTCGAATGCCTCGGTGCCTGCGCCAACGCGCCGGTGGTGCAGGTCAACGACGATTTCTACGAGGACCTCGACCCCAAGAAGCTGGAATGGCTGCTGGACGAACTGGCCGCGGGGCGCAAGCCGCAATACGGCTCGCAGACCGGGCGCCAGGGCTCCGCGCCCGAGGGCGGGCCGACGACCCTGAAGGATATCCCGGCCAAACCCGTATCTCCGGCCGAGTGAGCGCATCATGCTGAAAGACCAGGATCGCATCTTCCTCAATCTCTACGGCCAGGACGATTGGCGCCTGGCCGGCGCGCGCCGCCGCGGGATCTGGAGCAACACCAAGGACCTGCTGGCGATGGGCCGCG
>JAEUKU010000331.1 GCA_016794075.1 Rhodospirillaceae bacterium | reverse complement strand
GAAGCCGCGGTCGCTGTCGAGCTTGGCGGCGGTCGAGGCGATGTTGAGGTCGGGCAGCACCCCGTTCAGCAGCTCGGCGGCCTGGTCCGGGTCCGCGATCTGCTTCGGATTGGCGTAGAGCGAGGCGGTGGTCAGGCTGGTCGCCAGCACCACGCCGTTGCGGTCGACGATGTCGGCGCGGTCGGCGGTCTTGATCTTGGCCGGGGCGACGCTGGCGACGTCGCCCTCCGGCAGCAGGGTAATGGCCACCAGGCGCACGGCGATGACCAGGAACACCACGGCGAACAAGCCGGCGCCGAGCAGCACGCGGCTGTGGCTCACTTCCAGCGCGCGCTTGCGCGGGCCGTCCGGCTCCATCTGCAGCGCCATCGGATTGATCACCGGCTGCGGCCGCTGGGCGGCGAAATCGCCGCGCTCCGCATTCTTGCCGCGGCGGATCATTGCGTGCCTCCGGCGGCGGGCGCCCCTTGCGCCTTTTCCATGTCGGCCAGGATGGCGTCGATCATGGCGTCGGCCTCGGCCTGCTCGTCCTTGGGCTTCAGCGGCTGCGGCTCCTGCTGCGCCACTGGCGTGGGGGCGGGCGCGGCCTCGGGCGCGCTCGCCTTCACCGGAATGACGGGCGGGGGCGTGGCCGGCGACGCATCCTGGGGCGCCGGCTCCGGCGCGCTGGAAAGCAGCGGCGGCGCGGCCTCGGTGGGCGCGCCGGATTCGGGCGTTGCCGGCTCGGCTGGCGTCTCGACGGGCGCTTCGACTGGGCGCGGCGGCAGGCTGGCGATGTCGCCGATTTGCGCCGGCGTGGTGGGCAGCAGCTCGGTGTGGCGGCGGGCGAGGTCGGCCAGGCGAAGCGGATCGTTGAGATAGCTCCACTCGGCTTCCAGCACGTGGATCGAGGTCAGGTTGGCCTCGATCTGCCGGCGCACCTCGCGCAGCTCGCGCTCCTTCGTCTGCACGTTGTATTTGACCTGGAACAGGCCGACGCCGAGGAAGGCGAGGATGAGGGTCCAGACCAGGACGCTGACGCGGATCATGCGGCGGCCTCCAGATCGGCCTCGGTGCGCTCGGCCACGCGCAGCCGCGCGGAGCGCGCGCGCGGGTTCTGCCGCGTTTCCGCATCGCCGGGCTCGATGCCGCCGGGCGTGATCAGGCGCAGGGTCGGTTCGGCCTGTGGCGCCACCTCGGGCAGATGGCGCGAACCCTTTGGGTTGCGCCCGGCGCGGTCGCGCAGGAACTGCTTCACCCGGCGGTCTTCCAGCGAATGGAAGGAGACGATCGCCATGCGGCCACCCGGCGCCAGGATGCGCTCGGCGGCGGCCAGACCGCGGTCGATCTCGCCCAGCTCGTCGTTGACCGCGATGCGCAGCGCCTGGAACGTGCGCGTGGCGGGGTCGATGCGGTCTTTCCCCGCCGGGCCGATGGCGCGGCGCACGATCTCGGCCAGCTGCTGCGTGGTGTGGATCGGCGCGAGCGCACGGGCCGCGACGATCGCCTTGGCGATGCGGCGCGCCTTCTTCTCCTCGCCGAAGGTGAAGATGAGATCGGCCAGCGGCCGTTCGGCCATCTCGTTCACCAGATCGGCGGCGCTCTGCCCGGCGCTTTCCATCCGCATGTCGAGCGGGCCCTCGAAGCGGAAGGAGAAGCCGCGTTCGGCGCGATCCAGCTGCATCGAGGAGACGCCGAGATCGAGCGTGACGCCCTGCACCGCATCGATGCCGCGCTGGCGCAGCAATTCCACCATGTCGCCGAAGCGGCCCTGGATGATGTGCAGGCGGCCGGCATAGCGTTCGACCAGCGGCTGCGCGTCCTTGACCGCATGCGGGTCGCGGTCGATGGCGAAGACGGTGCACTGCGCGGCGTCGAGGATGGCGCGGCTGTAGCCGCCGGCGCCGAAGGTGCCGTCGACATAGATCGCGCCGTCGCGCGGATTCAGCGCCTCGATCACTTCGGCAAGCAGGACCGGGCGATGCGGCGCGGCGTTCTGATGCGCCGCGGCGGTCATCGGCTGCTCCCGCCAGAAGACTCTGGGGCAGACCCTTGGCGCAGGGTCCTCTGCTGTTCCGCGGCGCGCTTGCGCGCCTCGGCCTTGTAGGCGTCGAGCGCTTTGGGTTCCCAGATTTCAAAGTAGCGGCCGCGCCCGGCGAAGGCGGCGCTCTCCGTCAGATTGGCGTGGGCGCAGAGGCTCTCGGGCAGCAGCACGCGACCCTCGCCGTCGAACGGCAATTGCTTGGCATCGGAGAACAGCGACGCGGTGAGGTCGTCATGCTCGGCGGAGAACAGGTCGACATTCGCCGTCGAATCGATGAGCGAGCTCATCCAATCCATGCCGGCGCAATGCAAGGCGGGGAACTTGAAGGACGGGAAGGCGACGATGCCCTGGAAGGCTTGCGCGGCGAGCGCGGCGCGAAAGGTCGCCGGCACCGATACGCGGCCCTTGCGATCGATCTTGTTCACGAAGGTGTCGATGAACACTGCCATGACGACCCGATTGCGCCCTTCGATCTCCTGCGGTCAGCGCCGCAGCTGGATACGTCCGGCCGCCGGCCGCCCCCGCGCGGTCCAACAGCCATCGCCGGATGGGAAATATTCCGGCGATCATGGGATAACATGGGCCTTGATGGGCGTCAATGGGAAAGCGGTGTAACTGCCTGGAAAATATTGGATTTTTCACGTTTCGTTAAGTTTTTCCACAAGCCAGAAGGTAATGTTAACAATCATTTACGCGGCGGCCTTAACACGGCTGCTCAGCGCTCTCCGGCAGGACGCGGAGAGTGAGGCAATGTTCGCGGCCGGGCGCAGCCTTTCGCGCCAGCGCCGGCCAAGGTGCCGCTCCGGAGGGTTTTCTATTTGTTTTTCAACGGATTAATCGTGCCAGACGGCCTGTAAGCCGGGTTCTGTCCGGGGCGTTGCCGCCCGTGGATAGCCATTCCTCTGGGACGCCCGTCGCCGGACGCCTCGCGCGACCTACCCGAGAATCTGGCGCGGGAAGGCGCCTGGACCGGTTGCCCGGCCCCATTCTCCTATCTGGTCTTGCTCCCGGTGGGGTTTGCCGTGCCGGGACCGTTACCGGCCCCGCGGTGCGCTCTTACCGCACCGTTTCACCCTTGCCGCAGCCCAGGTTTCCCCGAGGCCTGCGGCGGTCTGTTCTCTGTGGCACTGTCCCTGAGATCGCTCTCGCCGGGCGTTACCCGGCACCGTCTTCCCGTGGAGCCCGGACTTTCCTCCACCGCCGCGAACATGGCCCACGGCGGCAGCGGCCATCCAGCCGTCTGGCACAGCCTGTAGCTAGGAGCGCGGCGCTGTCTTGTCAATCAGGCCGGCCAGGATCGCCTTCATTTCCGGGTCTGGCGCCGACTTCAGCACTGCGGGACGGAAATGCCGGCAGAAGGCCTGGCAGCAGGCCTTGGCGATGGCCTGGCGGTCGACATTGGGCGGCAGATTTGCCGGGCCGGTGACGTCGTAGCCATAGGCCTGCAGCGCCTCCAGGAACTGGCCATCGGTCCAGTTGACCGCCTTGGGCTGCGGCCAGATGGCGATGCCTTCGACCGAGAGCCGGAACCAGTCGAACAGCTCGCCGGGGTCGAGCTTGCGCGTCGGCGCCACGTCGGAATGGCCCAGCACCCGCTCCGGCGGGATGTCGTGGCGGGTCTTGATGTCCTTGGCGAGCGCCACCAGCGCGTCCATCTGCGCCAGCTGGAACGGGCGATAGCCGAATTCATGGCCGGGATTGACGATCTCGATGCCGATGGACCGGGCGTTGATGTCGCGCGCCCCTTTCCAGCAGCTGACCCCCGCATGCCAGGCGCGCTTCTCCTCCGGCACCATGCGGGTGACCGACCCGTCCAGATCGATGACGTAATGCGCGCTGACCTTGGCCTGCGGATCGCGCAGCCGGCGCAGCGCCTGGCCCGCATCGGGCATGCCGGTGTAGTGCAGGACCAGAATATCGACCGCCTGGCCGTCCGGCCGGTCGTCGCAATTGGGCGAGGGCAGCTCGGCGATGCGCAGCGGCTCCGGCGTCCTGGGCTTCGCTGGCTGGTCGTTCAACGTCAGGTCGGTCGGCTTTTGGTCGTTGGGCGTCTGGTCGTTCATGAGGGCGTCTTAGATTCCGGTCTTGGTGGCGGGGGCGACCACGGCGGGCCTACGTATCACGATAATGGCGACTCCCGCCACGGTCGCCAGGCCGCCGACCATCATCTGCCAGGTGACCTCCTCGCCGCGCATCACCGCCCCGGCGGCGACGCCGATCAGCGGCAGCAGCAGGGTGAAGGGCATGACCTGGTTCACCGGATAGCGCCGCATCATGTTGTACCAGATCCAGTAGGTGAAGATGGCGATCACGATGGCCTGGAACAGCAGCGAGGCCCAGCCCTGCCAGCCGACCTCGGGGATGTGCTGCCATTGCGGCCCTTCGATCAGCCAGGAGGCGATAAGCAGCTGCGGCGCCGCCAGGATGGCGATCCAGCCGTTGAGCGTCACCGCGTCCAGCTCGTCGCCCAGCGCCTTCACCTGGACGTTGCCGATGGCCCAGACCAGCGCCGCGCCGATCACCGCCATCAGCGGCCAGGGATTGGCGGAGAAGCGCGGCTCGCCGGCGATCAGGATGACGCCGCCGAAGGCGATGACCATGCCGAGGATGCGCCGCCAGCCCAGCGTCTCGCCGAGGAAGAAGGCGGCCAGGATGGCGGCGAAGGGCGTCTGCAGCTGCACGGCGATGGAGCTGGTGGCCGCGTCGAGGTTCTTCATGCCGAGGAAGATCAGGGTGAAATGCATCACCCCCATGGTGATGGACAGCGGGATCAGCCGCTTCAGCATGGCGCGCTTCGGCAGGCCGACGACGAAGATCAGCAGCACCGCCACCAGGCTGAAGCGCAAGGCGACGAAGAAGATCGGCGCGAAATGATCGATGCCGTATTTGGCGACGGCGAAATTGACGCCCCAGAGGAACTGGACCAGCACCATGAGGGCGAGATGTTGGGGGAGCATGTCGGGTGGTTTCTCAACAAAATATGTCTGTCAGGAGCGGAAGCAGCGTCCGACCGTAGCAGAGCGTTCCGCCGGCGTCATTGCCCGCCGCCGAGCGCCGCGCGCTTCTCCTCCAGTTCCAGCCAGCGCTCCTCTGCCGCGTGCAGCTCGTCGCGCTTGCGGGCGAGGAGGGCGCCGGCCTGGGCCGCCTTGGCGGGGTCGCGCTGGTAGAGCTCCGGGTCGGCCAGCGCCTGTTCCAGGGTCGCGATCTCGGCGTGCAGCTTGTCGAGCCGGGCGGTGATGTCGGCCAGCTCGCACTGCTCCTTCATGGAGAACCGCGCTTGTGCCGGGACGGCTTCGCGCACCGGCTCCGGCCGCTTCGGCTCGGCTTTCCTGGCCGGCTTCGCCGCCTCGCGCTCGCCGCGCTGGATCACGTAGTCGCTGTAGCCGCCGGCATATTCCTGCACGTCGCCGTCGCCCTCGACGGCGATGGTGCTGGTCACCAGGCGGTCGAGGAAATCGCGGTCGTGGCTGACCAGCAGGAGCGTGCCTTCATAGTCCGACAGGACGTCCTGAAGAAGATCGAGCGTGTCCATGTCGAGGTCGTTGGTCGGCTCGTCCAGCACGATGAGGTTGCTCGGCTTGGCGAAGAGCTTGGCCAGCATGAGGCGCGCGCGCTCGCCGCCGGAGAGGGCGCGCACCGGCATGGTCGCCTGGCGCTCGTCGAACAGGAAGTCGCGCAGATAGCCGACGATGTGGCGCTGCTGGCCGTTGACCAGGATCGAATCGCCGCCGCCCGGCGCCAGCGTCTCCCACAGCGTCTTGTCGAGGTCGAAGCTCTCACGCCGCTGGTCGAGATAGATCGGCGCTATCCCTAAGCCCAGCTTCACCTCGCCGCTGTCGGGCCGCTCGACGCCGGTCAGCAGCTTGATCAGCGTCGTCTTGCCGGCGCCGTTGGGTCCCAGGATGCCGACCCGGTCGCCGCGCAGGATGCGGGTGGAGAAGCCGTCGACGATCGCCACCTGCGATCCGTCGGGGCGGGTGAAATGCTTGGAAATGTCGATGGCCTCGATCGCGAGGCGGCCGCCCAGATCGGCCTCGGTCACCTGCAGCCTGGCGCGGCCGCGCGTCTTCAGGCTTTCCGCCTTCTGCTTGCGCAGGGCGAAGAGGTTGCGCCGGCGCCCCTCGTTGCGCGAGCGCCGCGCGGTGACGCCGCGGCGCAGCCAGTATTCCTCCTGCTCGATGCGCTTCTCCAGGCGGCGGAACTCGGCGGCCTCCTGGTCGGCGATTGTCTGCGACCAGTCTTCGAATCCGTCGAAGCCGCCGTCGCGCTCGAACATGCGGCCGCGGTCGAGCCACAGCAGGCGCTGGGTCAGCCGGCGCAGGAAGGCGCGGTCGTGGCTGATCATCAGGATGCCGCCGGGGAAGGCCGCCAGTTCCTCTTCCAGCCACTGGATCGTCGGCAAATCGAGATGGTTGGTCGGCTCGTCCAGCAGCAGCAGATCGGGTTCCGCCGCCAGCGTGCGGGCGAGCGCCGCGCGCCTGCCCTCGCCGCCCGACAGGCTGGCGAGGTCGCGGGCGCCATCGAGCTGCACATGATCGAGCAGCGTGGCGACGCGGTAGTCGTCGGGCGTCAGATCACGGCCGCCGGAGGCGACGTATTCCGCGACGCTGCCGCCGCGGCCGAGATCGGCGCCTTGCGGCAGATAGCCGATGCGGATGCCCGGCTGCAGGAAGCGCGTGCCGTGGTCGAGCTCGATCTCGCCCGCCAGCGCCTTCAGGATGGTCGACTTGCCGGAGCCGTTGGCGCCGACCAGGCAGACGCGCTCGCCCCGGCCGAGGGTCACGTCGATGCCGGAAAACAGCGGCTTGCCGCCGAACGTGATGGCGGCGTCGCGGATCGCGAGTTGCGGAATGGCGGCGGGCATCTGCTCTCTAACTTCGTGTGTCAGACGAGGGCGCAGCGACAGGGATTGTCATGCAGCAGGCACGCTATCGCCGTATTTGCCTCTCGCTTCGTCTAGCGTTAGGCACCGGAGTTGGGGTGGGCCGCCTCCATGCATTTCACTTTGAGGATAGGTTAGCTCCCAAAGCCGGCCGTCGCCCGGATCACGATAAAGTATGTCCCATCCGCTCGCATTCCGCCCAAGTTGCCTGAGATGTGAGCGAACAAGCTCGTCAATTCGTTCACAGGCTTCGTCAGCGACAGTGCGCTTGTCGCGCGAAAGCCACTTGCCGGTGATCTGGGTTTCGGTCGGTTCTATTCTCATGGTGCAGACTCTCGCCGACTCGGCTCAGTTGATGCCGCGCTCTTTGGCGACCTTGTCGTAGGCGGCGTTGATGGTGGCGAGCTTCTGCGTGGCGAGCTCGATGAACTCGACGGGCAGGCCCTGCGCCATCAGCTTGTCCGGGTGGTTGTCGCGCACCAGCTTGCG
>JAEUKU010000314.1 GCA_016794075.1 Rhodospirillaceae bacterium | reverse complement strand
TCACTGCGTCACCTGCGCGTCGCCCTGGCCTTCGGTCTCCTGCCAGCGCCCCGATTCCTTCAGCGCCTTGGCCACCTCCGGCGGCATATAGGTCTCGTCGTGCTTGGCCAGGACCTCGGCGGCGACGAAGCGGCCGGCTTCGTCGAAGGCGCCCTGCACCACCACGCCCTGCCCCTCGCGGAACAGGTCCGGCAGGATGCCGCGATAGCTGACCGCCACCTGGCTCGCCAGGTCGGTGACGGTGAAGACGATGACGCCTTCGCCGCCGCTCTTGTCGACGCTGCCGGCTTCGACCAGGCCGCCGATGCGGATCTGCTGCCCCGCCGCGGGCGGCTTGGCGGCGATCTCGCTCGGGCTCAGGAAATAGACCAGCTCGCTGTCCAGCGCGCGCAGCACCAGGAAGGCCGCGAGGCCCAGCACGGCCATGCTCGCCAGCACCAGATAGAGGCGCAGCCGCTTGCGGTTCATGCATCGTCACCCAGATTGGGGTCGGCCTCGGCAAGGCGCTGCAGCGCGCGCTGCGCCGCCTTCAGTCGCCGCCAGCTGGTGAGCGCCATGCCGCCGAGCACCAGCAGCGCCACGCCGTAGGCGGACCAGACGAATTCCGCGTAGCCGCCCATGGCGAAATAGCCGCTCAGCAAGGTCGCTTCCTCGTTCATCCTGTTTCCGTTCCGCCTTAGCGCGCGAATGCGGCGGCGCGATGGCGCGCCTCCAGCAGCATCGCCTTCATGCGCAGGCCCAGCAGCACGAAGAACAGGAGCTGGAAGCCGAGCGCCATGGTGAAGAGCGGCCACAGCATCGCCGGGTCGATCGCCGGCCCGCCCATGCGCGCGATGCTCGCGGGCTGGTGCAGCGTGTTCCACCAATCGACCGAGAACTTGATGATCGGCAGGTTGATCGCGCCGACGATGGCCAGCACTGCGGCCGAGCGCCGGCCGCGCTGGCGGTCGTCGAAGGCGTGGGTCAGCGCGATATGGCCGAGATAGAGGAAGAACAGCAGCAGGAACGAGGTCAGCCGCGCGTCCCACACCCAATAAGCGCCCCACATCGGCCGGCCCCACAGCGCGCCGCTCACCAGGGCAATGAAGGTGAAGCCGGCGCCGAGCGGCGCCATCGCCTCCGCCGCCACCTCCGACAAGGGATGGCGCCAGATCAGCGCCGTCGCCCCGGAGAGCGCCAGCAGCAGATAGACGAACATCGCCATCCAGGCGGCGGGCACATGCACATACATGATGCGCACCGTCTCGCCCTGCTGGTAATCCGGCGGCGAACCGATCAGCGCCAGGTAGAGCCCGAGGGCGAGCAGCCCGACCGACGCCGGCGTGAGCCAGGGCAGCAGCCGGTCGGCCAGGCGCAGGAAGCGTCCGGGATTGGCAAAACGATGCAGATTCAAGCCGATCGCCATGATGGGGCTCCTTATACAGGCCCCTTGCCCGGGATGACCAGATGGGCGGACACGGCCGAAGGTCGCAGGCCAAATCCCAGGCACGGGCTCGTGAAAAAAGGGCGCCACCTTGCGGTGACGCCCTTCTCGCTCTACCCCCAAAAGAACCCTCAGATACCCCGACCACTCACCCCAAACCCGGCAGCGAAGCCCCCGCTTCGCTGCATTGCCGATCCGCCTTGCGGCGGCGTCAGCCGAGACGCGCCGGGCCGGTCCCCCCGGAACCGGCCCGGGGCGCGCCGTTACTGGCCCTTGTTATAGGTGCCATGCGGCGCGACCAAGACATCGACGCGGCGGTTGTTCTGGTCGGCCTGCCCATCGGCAGCGCCTTCCGGTTCGCCAACGCCCGCAATGGAAACTGTCGTCGAAAGCGGCGCCCCGATGCCGCGCAGGGCCGCCGCCACCGCCTCGGCCCGGCGCTTGGCCAGCGCCCGGTTGGCAGCAGCCGAGCCTTGCGTATCGGTGTAGCCGGTGATCTCCACATGGGCGATCGGATACTGGCTCAGATAGCTCGCCGCCTCGTCCAGGATCGCCTGGTCGTCCGCGTCCAGGGCGGCCGACCCGGTGTCGAAATAGACCGATTTGGTCAGCGCGCCGATGTTCTGCGGCACATGCAGGGATTCCAGATAGGCGATGCGGGCGCGCAAGGGATCGAGGATGCGGTTCAGCGCGTCTTCCGCCCGGCGGCGATGCTCGGCCGCCTCCTCCGCCAGGCGCACGCCCTGTTCGCGCCGGTTGAGATCGGCATTGAGATAGGGCGGCACGGCCGAGATGTCGTCGTGAATCTCCTGCGCTTCCCGCGCCTTGTCGGCGGCCTCGTTGAGGTTGGTCAGCAGCTCCCCGAAATCCCCCTCCTGGGTCTGCGCCACGTTGGCGCTGATATTGTCGAGGTCGGGCTGGCGGTCCGGCACGGCGCAGGCGCCGAGGCCGAGCATGGCGGGAACGATCAGGCAGCTGCCGAGCCGAACCAGATTCATACGCAGCTTCATTAACCCGCGACTCCCACCCTCAACCGGTCGAGATCCCGTCACCAGCAGGTGATGCTGAACGGCCATACGATAAATTCAAAACTCCTATTGAATCCATACGGATTTTTAGGGCCATGTGACGATAAATCATCACATGTGACTGAAAAGCCACGATTCTTGCAGGGTCTAGGCGCGCAGCGCCTGGCGCAGCGCGGCCGCCGTCGCCCAGGGCGTGACGGCGAGCAGCGCCAGGTCGATTCCGGCCAGCAGCAGCAGATGCGCCCCGAAGCCCCGCCCGGCCGCTTCCACCGACAGGCCGGCCGCGTCGCCGGCAAAGCCGATGGCCCCGGCGGCGAAGATCAGCACCGGCACGTAGAGCGGCAGGATCAGCAGGGTGAGCAGGATGCCGCCGCGCCGGCTGCCCATGGTGAGCGCCGCCCCCAGCCCGCCCAGCAGGCTCAAGGCCGGCGTCGCCAGCGCCAGGGCCACCAGCATCGGCAGATAGTGCGCGACCGGCGCGTTCAGCATCAGCGCCAGGACGGGGGCGGCCGCCAGCAGCGGCAGGCCGGTCGACAGCCAGTGCACCAGCGCCTTGGAAAGCGCCGTCAACTCCAGCGGCAAACTCGACAGCGCGATCTGGTCCAGGCTGCCGTCGTCGAAATCGGCCTGGTAGAGCCGGTCGAGCGACAGCAGCGCCGCCAGCGCCGCCATGCTGAGGACCACGCCGGTGGAGACCCGCATCAGCGCGTTGGGCTCCGGCCCGATGGCGAAGGGGAAGAGGATGCCGGCGGCAAGGAAGAACAGCACCACCACCCAGCCGTCGATGCCCTGGCGATAGGCGAGCAGCAGGTCGCGCCGCAGCAGGGCGAGGAAGGCCTTCATGCCGCCGCGCCCGCCGCCTCGCGCCGGCGGCGCGGCGATTCCAGCACCAGCGTCTTCGCCGGCAGGCCGATCTCCTCATGGGTGGCGATGACCGCCAGGCCGCCGCGCTGGAGATGGCCGCGCAGCAGATCGAGAAAGGCTTGCCGCGAGGCGCTGTCCAGCGCCGTGGTCGGCTCGTCCAGCAGCCACAGTTCCGCCGGCCGCGGCGACAGGCTGTTGAGGGCAAGGCGGCTCAAGGCGAGGCGCCGCTTCTGCCCGGCCGATAGGAAGCGCGCCGGGCGATCGGCGAGTGGCGCCAGGGCAAAGGCGGCGAGCGCGGCGTCGATGCTCGGGGAGCCGCCGGCAAGCCCGGCCCAGAAGCGGAGATTCTCGGCGACGCTCAGCCCCGGTTTCACCGCGTCCTGGTGACCGACGAAACAGAGCCGCGCCCGGTGCGCTTCGGCCTGCCCGAAGATGTCGGCGCCGTCCCAGGCGATGGTGCCGCCGGCGGGTGGCATCAGCCCGGCCAGCGCCCGCAGCAGGCTCGACTTGCCGCTGCCATTGGGGCCCAGGAGCAGCAGCGCCGCGCCGGACGCGACCCGCGCGCTGACGCCGTCGACGATGCGCCGCTCGGCGCGCTCCAGGGCAAGGTTGTCGAAGGAAAGCTCGGCCATGCGGCGGCCAACTTAGGCTGCCTGGGCTGAAAACGTCCACTGGGGCAGGAAACCTCCACCGGTGGGGGAGATGTGGGCGCCACGATCCGCATTGCGCCGTCAGGCTATCGCAAATACAATCGCCATACGCCAAAGGAGACCCAAGCCATGCGCGAAACCGTGACGCTCCGCCTCGCCCCCGAGGTCATCAAGGCCGCGAAGCGCCGCGCCCAGGCGGATAACCGGACCCTGACCAACTACATCGAGACGCTGATGATCCGCGACCTGCAGGGCGCGGCAACTCTTGAAGTGATCGCCCCGCCGGACATCCGCGAATTCGAGGCCGTTCCGCTGCCGGGCGAGACCAAGGCGGAGCGGAAGCGCCGCGATGCCCTGTTCCATGCGCTGCTCGACAAGACTGGGCATTGAGCCCGCCCTTCCAGCCGGGGCAATTCGTCTGGTGCCGCTTCCCTTTTTTCGAGGCGCCGCTCAGCCCCGGCGAGAAGGAGCGCATCGTTTATGTCGCCGACATCCGGCAGCACCCGGCGCGCCGCGTGCTGACCGTCATGTCGCTCTACACCACCACGCGGACATGGGACGCCGACGCGGCGCGGCCGCTCGGCATCATTCCGGTCGACGCGGCCGCGGCCGCCAGGATGAACCAGAAGCCCTTCGTCATCGACGCGCGGCGCATCGCCTTCGTGCCGCTCGACGAAGCCTTCTTCCCACGTCTCCGAACTCCCGACGCCGCAATCGTGTCCACCGCGCCGCCGGCCTTTCGCCGTCAGGTCGAGAACGCCCTGGCCCGGCTCGCGGGGCGCGCCGATCTGGTGCAACAGCTCGGGCCGGATATGCCAGGCCGGCGCCGGTGACCTCAGAGGGGCCATCGCGGCACGGTTCACGCAGAAAAACGGCGGGAGAGAGAAAAATGTGGGCGGCGCCGCGATCCTCGGGGATGGAGTGGGATCGCGGCGCCAAGCCCTGAAAGCGCCGTACGGGGGTAGCGCGACGCCTTCTTTCGACCTCGCATCCGCGGGGGACGGACGCTGCTTTGGGGCACCTGATCAAGGGCGGGCCGAACACCCTTGCGACAAACAGAGGGGATGATCTCTGTTGCCTTGGAATGTGGCGGCGCCCGGTGGCTTCAATAGGGTCAGAAAGTGGCAAAATTGTGTTTTCTGGCCGCCGGGCGAGGCAATCGGCGTCGCGGAATGTCCGCTGCGGACTTCAGGGAATGTTGGGCTGGGCCGAAGAAACCTGCGGCTCGAAGGACTTGCGCGAACATGTTATGTTCATCTTCGGACGTCATCCTGATTCTCGGGCTCCAACGCGGCGGCCGGCCCGGCCCGCGGCGGCTGGCGCGCCCGGGCGCCCGCCGTGGCGGCCGTTTCTGGTCTCGCATCGGTTTCAGCACTGGTTTCAGCATTGGTCTCTGGGAGAACCCACCGTGTCCCTCGATAGCTTCAAGTCGCGCAAGACCCTCAAGGTTGGGGGCAAGAGCTACGACTATTTCAGCCTGAAGGCGGCCGAGAAGGCCGGCCTCGGCGACCTCAGCCGCCTGCCCATGTCCCTGAAGGTGCTGCTGGAGAACCTGCTGCGCTACGAGGACGGCCGCTCGGTCACCAAGGCCGACGTCCAGGCCATCGGCAAATGGCTGAAGACCCGGAATTCGGATCGCGAGATCGCCTATCGCCCGGCCCGCGTGCTGATGCAGGATTTCACCGGCGTCCCCGCCGTGGTGGATTTGGCGGCGATGCGCGAGGCGATGATCAAGCTCGGCGGCGACCCGCAGAAGATCAATCCGCTCTCCCCCGTCGACCTCGTCATCGACCACTCGGTGATGGTCGATTATTTCGCCGGTCCGGGCGCCTTCAAGAAGAATGTCGAGCTGGAATACCAGCGCAACGGCGAGCGCTACGCCTTCCTGCGCTGGGGCCAGACCGCCTTCGCCAATTTCCGCGTCGTGCCGCCGGGCACCGGCATCTGCCACCAGGTCAATCTCGAGAATCTCGCCCAGGTGGTGTGGACGGCGAAGGAGCCGGCCAAGTTGGTGAAGGGCCGCAAGGTGGCGGCGAAGACCATCGCCTATCCCGACACGCTGGTCGGCACCGACAGCCACACCACCATGGTCAACGGCCTCGCCGTGCTGGGCTGGGGCGTCGGTGGCATCGAGGCGGAGGCCGCCATGCTCGGCCAGCCGATCTCCATGCTGATCCCCGAAGTCATCGGCTTCAAATTGAGCGGCCGCCTCAAGGAAGGCACCACGGCGACCGACCTCGTCCTCACGGTGACGCAGATGCTGCGCAAGAAGGGCGTGGTCAACAAGTTCGTCGAGTTCTTCGGTCCCGGCCTCGAGGATCTCTCGCTCGCCGACCGCGCCACCATCGCCAACATGGCGCCGGAATATGGCGCCACCTGCGGCTTCTTCCCGGTCGACGCCGAGACCATCCGCTACATGAAGGCGACCGGCCGCGCGCCCGCGCGCGTGGCGCTGACCGAGAAA
>JAEUKU010000303.1 GCA_016794075.1 Rhodospirillaceae bacterium | reverse complement strand
CGTCACAACTTCTCGGTCTACGGCCTCTACAATTACGAGGCCGAGGATTGGTGGCTGCAGTTCGGCGCCGGCGGCTCCTGGGAGGGCAATGTCGAGCAGGCCGATGGCGGCCCCGATCGCGAGGAATCCGATTTCTACCAGACCGGCATCCTGGTCGGCTTCGGCGGTTTCCAGGTCGGCGCCTCGTTCAACTATTTCAACGACGACGACCTGTTCGTCGCCACCCTGGCCAACGGCGACGTCGATGCCGAACGCTGGGTGCTGGGTGTCGGCGCCACCTACAACATCGACGCCTGGACCTTCGGCGTCGGTTATTCGCGGCACGAGGCGGATATCCGCAACGAGGGCGCCGAAGACAGCGACCTGACCCTGCAGCGCGCCGTCCTCACGGCGACTTACGCGCTCGGGCCCGGCATCAACGTCGATGGCGAGATCGGCTATACCTGGCAGGACGTCGACGGCCCGGATTTCGACGAGAACGCCGACAATTACGACGGCGTCGAGATCGGCACCGGCATCTCGATCGATTTCTAGCCTGCCAACGGGATCGCGCCCAAAAGGTGCCGCGCGCTAGCGCGGCACCTTTTGCTTTTGGCGCCGAAGCGGATTTTCAAACCGGTTTCCTCTGCAGCGGGAAATGCTCTAGCTTGGCGCCGCCATGACCGGTTTCGCCCATATCGCCGAAAACCTGCACGAGATCCGCGCCCGCATCGCCGCCGCCCAGGCGGAGGCGGGCGCCGCGCCGCGGGTCGAGCTCATCGCCGTCAGCAAGACGCATCCGGCCGAAGCGGTGCAGGCCGCGCTGCAGGCCGGCCAGCGCGTCTTCGGCGAGAACCGGGTGCAGGAGGCGGCAGCGAAATTCCCGGCGCTGCGTGGGGCATATCCCGATCTCAAGCTGCACCTCATCGGCCCGCTGCAAACCAACAAGGTGCGCCAGGCGGTGGAGACCTGCGACGCCATCCAGACGGTGGATCGCGACCGCCTGGCCGAGGCGCTGGCGACGGAACTGGCCAAGCAGGGCAGGCGCCCCGACCTCTTCATCCAGGTCAATACCGGCGAGGAGCCGCAGAAGGCCGGCATCCCGCCCGCCGAGGCGGATGGCTTCATCCGCCGCTGCCGGGAGGAGCTCCGGCTGCCGATCGTCGGGCTGATGTGCATCCCGCCGGCGGAGGAACACCCGGCGCCGCATTTCGCCCTGCTGCGGGAGATCGCCCGCCGCCACGATCTGGCGCAGCTCAGCATGGGGATGAGCGGCGATTACGAGACGGCCATCCGCTTCGGCGCCACCCATGTGCGGATCGGCACCGCGATTTTCGGCCGGCGCGAGCGCCCCGCCGCCGGATAGCGCGCGGCCGAATGACGCCGCCCCCTTACCGTTGCGTGACGAAGCCCCTAGAATGGGCCGCTCCCGGCCGCCAGGCCGCTCAGCCCATTCCCGGCCGCCAGGCCGAACAGCCAAGGGGAAGACCGGTCCGATGATCGCCACCCGCATTCCGCGCCTCGCTCTCGCGTGTCTTGCCATCGCCGGGCTGCTCGCCGGCTGTGCCGACGGGGGCGAACAATCCGCACCCGCGGCGCCGGCGCCCGCCGGCACCGTCGACGAAGTCCGGCTGCAGCGCTTTTTCGTGCTTATGGACGAGAACGGCGACGGCGCCATCAGTCGCCCGGAATTCCAGTCGGGCAAGGGCAGCGTGTTCATGGCCATGGATGCCGATGGCAGCATGGCGCTGACCCCCAACGAAACCCGCCTGAAGCCGGAGGCCTTCGATCTGCTGGCCGGCGGCGACGGGATGATCGACGGCGAGGAGTTCATCGCCAGCGAACTGGCGCAGTTCGACCGCATCGACACCGACCGCGATTACCAGCTCAGCTATGAGGAACTGCGCGACTACTTGGCGAAATACGAATAGCTCTAAAGCAGCCTGATCTCGACCGCATCGCCGGGGTCGAGGCGGGCGAGGATCGCCAGCAGATCGTCGCGGCGGAAGGCGACGCAGCCCTCGGTCGGGCCCCAGTCTTCGCGCGCCACATGCAGGAACACCGCGCTCCCGGCACCCCGCACCACCGGATCGTCGTTGTGGCCGATGATGACGACCAGGTCGTAGAGATTTGAGGCGAGCCACATCCGCTCATGCCGTGCCGGATAGGGCAGGGTGACGGGGCGGTTATAGGCCGCGTCGGCGGGGTCGTCGCACCAGCCGTCATCGGGCTCGATATGCGCGGCCGGCAGGCGCGTCTCGATGCGCGCGACGCGATCGGCGCGGTAGAGCAGGCGGCGCAGCGGAAAACGCCCGGCCGGCGTGCCGCCGTCGCCCTCGCGCTTGGGATCGAGAATGCCGGCGCGGCCCAGCGCGCAGGGGAAAGCGGCGCCGTCCAGGCGCGCCATGCCGCGGGTCACGCCCGGCTTCGCTTCGACGATCAGGCCCATGCGGAGAAGCTTAGTTTAGCGCGACGCGGAAAGAAACGACTGGAGATCAGCGATTGGAGCCGCGGCGGATCTGCGGCGCTTCCGCCAGCTGCCCGGCGGCGGTCGCGATCTCGTCGGCGGCCGCATCGTCGCCGAAGATCATGGCAAGACCGTTCTCCGCCAATCCGGCGCCGGTCTCGGAGCGGAAGGCGAGATCGGCCATGTTGCTCGCCACCGAAAGCGGGCCGAAGGGGATGGCACCGAACAATTGCGCGGCGCCGTCGATGGTATCGCCGGTCAGCGCGCGATAGGCGATGTTGACCAGCGGGATGTGCTGCAACGGGTTGACGATGTCGAGCAGGTCGTCGAAGCCGAACTTGCCGTCCGCGCCGAGGAACAGCTTCACCGACTCGGGATTCTCGACCAGGCGCCATTTGGCATTCATGCCCTGCAGCCAGGCCCGCTCGTCCTTGCCGGGATGGCGCGGCAATTCCCAGACCCCATCGGCGCCCAGGCGGGCGCCGGGCATGGGGCCATTGGGTGCCTCCGCCGGAATGGGATCGCCGGGAGTCTCGGCGGGCGCCGCGCCTTCCGCCGCCGCGAGCGGAGCGGAATCGTCGGCTGGCGCGGCTTCATCGGCCGGTGCGGGCGCCCCGGTGGTCGCCGGATCGATGCGGGCAGAATGGGTTGCGGCAGGATCGGTTGCGGCGGAGGCGTCTGCGGTGGCGGCGGGCGCCGCGGGCGCGAGGGTGGAGACATCCAGGCCGAGGGCGGCAAGTTGTGCCGGGGTCAGGGTCGGGATGCCGGGCGCGGCCTTTGCCGGGGCCGGCGCGACCGCGACCGGCCGGGGGAAGCCGCCGGCGGGCGGATCGGCCCGGTTGAGCTCGGCCATGCGCTGGCGAAAGGTCTTCTGATCGATCGCCCCGGGGCGCAGGGCGCCGCCGGTTATCGCCCCGGAATCAAAGGTTTGGCCGGAATTCGGCGCAGCTGGCGCGGCATTGGCGGACGGCGGCGCAACGAAGCTTTGCGCGCGGCCGGAAACCAGCTGGATCGGCATCTGGGCCATTTGGTGCCTGGCTTTCCCCCGGGTTTTTCCCCGGGATTTTGCGGCGTTGTCCTGACGGGCGTTCTGCCCGCCAGGATCAACGCAAAGGACGTGCCAGGATGGCGCAGGTGGGGAGAGCGGCGGCTACTGAGCGCCTTCGGCGGCGGGCGCGGCGAGGGGGAGCAGCGCGCTCTCCGGATAATAGCTGGCCGCCATCGGATTGTAGGCGAGCGGGTCGTAGACCTGCGCGCTCTGGACCGGCGCGCTCTGGATTGGCGCCGTGATCGCGGCGGGCTCTTCCGCCTGCGCCAGGTCCTCGGTGGCCGGCGCCTCATCGGTGCCGAAGACGGCGGCGACGGCGTGATCGGCCATGCCGGCGCCGGTGCTGTCGATGACGGCGAGGTCGACCACGGTGGAAACGCCGGCGGCCGGGCCGAAGCCCATGTCGAGCAGGCGCGCGGCGCCATAGATCTCATCGCCGGTGATGGCGCGATAGGCGAGGTTGACCAGCGGCACATGCTGCAGCGGGTTGATCAGATCGGCGAAATCGTCGAGGCCGAAGCGGCGATCGGGACCGAGGAACAGCACCTGCGATTCCGGATTCTCCTCCACGCGCCAGGCATGCAGGCTGAGAATCTCGCGCTCATCCTTGCCGGGCCGGCGCGGGAAGACCCAGGCGCCGTCGGCGGCGAGATAGGAACGCGGCATGACATCGGAGGAATAGGTGACGGCGGCGGCGGTCTGGATATCGGGGCCGCCGGCTTGCACGGCCGCGACGGCCTGCTGGTCGAGCATCGCCACCAGTACCAAGGTCGGGTCGGCCATCGCCGCCTGATGGTCGATCGGCGCGTGCAGCATGGAGAGATAGACTTCGAGCTGCTGGCTTTCCATGGTACCGGGGCGCAATTCGCTGATCGACATCTGGCCGCCATCGAGCGCGTAAAGCAGGCGCGGTGCGCCGGGCGTCACGCCGGGCTCAACGACCACGATTTTCTCCGGCGTGATTGTCTCCGGGGCCGGCAGCGTTTCTTCGGCCGAGGCCGGCGCGGCGAGCAGCTGCCAGGACGCGACGAGCGCCAGGGCCCAACAGGACGCCCAGGAGGAAGCGGCGAAGGTGCGTGTGGCGGTCCGCATGGCAGTGCTCCCCGAAAGACCAAGTCCAATCCAGGGTGTAGCTCAGCACGGGGTTGGTTAAGGATCGGTAAGGGATTTAGGCCGAAAAGCCAGAGCCAGGAATGATCTCGCACTCCTTGCCCAGCGACACAACGGGCTGAGAGTCGATGGCGGCCGAATGCGCGGCGACGCGGCGAGGTTTAACCGCCTTTTAGGCTATGTTGGCGGGAAGGCGGCGCAGCGCGCCTATACGAGACGAAAGCGGCCCGTCATGCAGAAGATCCTCACCATCACCCTCAACCCGGCGCTGGACCTCGCGACGGGCGTCGATCGCATGCGGGCCAACCGCAAGCTGCGCTGCACCGGGGCGCGGCTCGATCCCGGCGGCGGCGGGGTCAACGTCTCGCGCGTCATCCGCCGCTTCGGCGGCAGCAGCACCGCATTCGTCGCCTTGGGTGGCCCGACCGGGCGCATGATGCGCGAGCTGATGCAGGCGCAGAAACTCGACCTCGCGGAATTCGCTATCAAAGGCGACACGCGCCAGGACATCACCGTCGACGAACACGCGCATGGCCGGCAATACCGCCTGGTGCTGCCGGGGCCGCGCTGGTCGCGCCAGGAGGTGAAGGCGGCGGTCACGGCGCTCGAAGGCCTCATCCGGGATCACGACTACATCGTGGCCAGCGGCTCGCTGCCGCCGGGCGTGCCGGAGGAGTTCTACGCGAAGCTGGCGCGGCTGGCGCGGCAGCTCGGCAAGCGGCTCATCCTCGACACCTCGGGCGCGCCGCTCCGCCGCGCGCTGAAGGCCGGTGTGGTCCTGGTGAAACCAAACCACATCGAGTTCGCCGATCTGGTTGGGGGAGGTAGGGGCGGGCGCGGCGATTGGGCGAGCATGGCGCGGCTGGGCGCGCAATTGCAGCAGCGCGGCGAGGCCGAAGCGATGATCGTCACCCGCG
>JAEUKU010000298.1 GCA_016794075.1 Rhodospirillaceae bacterium | reverse complement strand
CCACGGGAGCATTCTCCTTTGCGCCCTTGTCCGAGATCGAGAACAGCAGCATCACGGATGCGAAGGTCATCTTCGACTTGAAATCCGTGTCGGCGATCCAGAACCAATGGCCGTGATACGGTACTGAGACAAACGCGTCGGGTGGAGGCGTCTCGCCGCTCAGGATCTGCAGCGCGGAGGCCTCACCCGCCGCGTCGCGGGCAGGTGGCGCACTACCGTCGGCAACATTCTGTTCGGCTACAGCAGACATATGGCCAGCGCTGGCGGACAACGCCCTGCCTTCGGCTATGTCCCGCTCCGGCACGTCCGCGGAATATCCGAGTTCGACCATGATCTGCAGCATCGAGCGCGTCATCATGGAAATTTCGTCATCCCTTCCCGAGTATCCGCCATAATAGACGCTTATTTCCTGAGGCTCCGGATTCAGGCCCAGGATGGTGGCGATCTCACGCCGCTTGGCCTCGATCTCGGGGGCCTTGGTTCCCGGCCGGAATATGATGGCGGACGTCTCTCCTCCGTTCTGCGGCCGCAATATCCGGACCTCGAGCGCGCCGGCAAATTGCATCTCCCGGATCAACTGGCCGAGCCTGGTGAATTCCGGGTCGGGAACGTGGCCGCTTGGGCCGCGACGTTTCGACGCGTTGTTGATCCCGTTGATGGAATCGAGCGTCAGTTGCATCACGCGATCGGCGGCATATCCGGCCTGCAGGAGAAACAGCACCGCGCTGGGCGGAATGGGGGTCATCAGCCGCGTGATGAAATCCGAACCGGTGGACGGGGCATAGATTACGGTGGGCTGATCCTTGTAACCGCCTTGGAGCAATACGCTGCCGCCGAGCGTCAGGAAGGAAGGCGCGGGATTCTCATAGTTTGTACCTGACGCGTTGACCCCGGCCTGCACCGAGCTGTTGAACTCGTAGCCGGCAATCACCTGGTTGATGTCGAGAAAGATCGGGAAGTCCCCATAACGAAGCTTTACGATGTTCAGCAGCGTCTGCTGCTTCCACGAATCACCAATGGCGCCCGCATAGTCGATGCGATCGCGGGGCAGGGCTTCCGGACCTATGTTGGTGCAACCCGAAGCGGGGAACAGGATCAGCGCTCCGACAGCGATCGACCGGGCGATGAGACGCTTGTCCTTGGACGCCATTGGCGATTCGCCCTCTGTCTGCCGCCCGGTTCCCGCAGACGCTTGTGCGTCTCTCTTTTCTGCCGATGTGGGCCACTCGTGCCCGGTCACCGAGTGGAATTGGACCATTGCTGTAAAACTGGAGGCTAAGGCCGGGGCAGTGCGGGAACCTAGTTCGTTACTGTAACATGCTGGCCCCGGCGCCATTTCCGTTCTGTAGTTCAAATCCAGACGCTGATGCCACCACGCTACGTTAACGAAGAGCCGGTTGGGGCCATGAGGGCGCGCCGAACTGCGCACGGGGCAACGTGGGGGCGAAAGCGGACCCGACGAAAAACGTAAGGGATGGAACCCATGACCGTCGTATTCAGCGCAGCACGGCCGTCGATCGCGGAGCGCATGGCCGCCGGAAAGGCGCTGCGGGACAAGTTTCCGCGGGTCGATCACGCGATCTATGCCCCGCCGCGGAACCGGACGGACCCGATCGACCTGCTGCTGGCCCAGGCCAAGACCAGGGTCGAGAAACTGGTGCCAATCCGCCACGCCCGCATGCTCACCTCCCCCTTCGCCTTCTATCGCGGCGGCGCGGCGATCATGGCCCAGGACCTGCAGCCGACGCCTACCACCGGGATCACCGTACAAGCCTGCGGCGACGCCCATGTCGCCAATTTCGGGGTGTTTGCCTCCGCCGAGCGGAACCTGGTCTTCGGCATGAACGACTTCGACGAGACCCTTCCCGGTCCGTGGGAATGGGATTTGAAGCGGCTGGTCGCCAGCGTGGTCCTCGCCGGCCGGTTTCTGGGCGCGAACAAGGCGATCATCGAGGCGAGCGTCCGCGCGGCAGTCGAATCATATCGGGAACATATGCACGACTATGCGGAGATGGGCTATCTGACCCTCTGGTACGAAACGATCGCCGAGAAGAAATTTCTGGCCGGCCTGTCCCCGGAGATCCGCAAGCGGGCGGAAAAGCTGCTCCTCTCGAAGGCGCGGAGCCGGACCAACCTCCAGGTCCTGGAGAAACTGACCGAGCTTCTGGACGACAAGAAGCGCATCGTCGAGGACCGGCCTCTGGTCATCCGGGAAACGCAGGACGAGCGAGGGCGGCCGATCAAGCTGGCGCTCGACGAATTGCTCCAGGGCTATGTCGAATCCCTGAGCGGCGACCGACGCGAATTGCTGGCGCGCTACCGGATCCTGGACGTCGCCCGCAAGGTTGTCGGCGTGGGCAGCGTCGGAACACGCTGCTGGGTCATCTTCCTGGAGGGTGCCAGCGGCGACGATCCGCTGTTCCTGCAGGTCAAGGAGGCGCAAGCCTCCGCCCTGGCGCCGTATCTGGGGTCGCCCAAGTTCGAGAATGAAGGCCATCGGGTGGTCAAGGGTCAGCGCCTGATCCAGGGCGCCCCGGACATCCTGCTCGGCTGGGGAGTCGTGAATGTCTTTCATTTCTATATTCGCCAGCTGCGCGATATGAAGGGCAGCGTCGAGTTCGATCCCGACAACTGGCGCGAGGAAGGGGTGCTTGCCTATATGCGGATCTGCGGCTGGTCCCTGGCGCTGGCACATGCCAAGTCGGGCGATGCTGCCATGATCGCCGGCTATCTCGGCAAGAGCGAAGTCATGGACGACGCGATGGTCACCTTCGCGACGGCCTACGCCGACCAGGCCGAGCGGGACTTCGAATTGATGCAGGCCGCGGCGAAAGCCAAGCGCATCAAGGTGTCCAAGGTATTCTGACAGGCGGCTACGGCCGACCGACCCCGCTCTCGGCGCTGCGCTGCGCCCGGAGGCCGAGCCGCTCATACTCCCTGCCGATGCCGCCGGTCAGTGCCAGCCAGCACATCCGGAGATCGGCCAGCGCCCCGTAGAAGGCATTGACCCGGATCAGCGGCTGGTTGCCCTCGATCAGCCAATGCGAGCCAACGGCCATCGCATAGCTGAGCGCAATGCCGCCGACCATGTAACCGAGGTGTCCCTGGTGAATTGCGGCAAGGGTCCAGCCGATTCCGTTGAGCGTCGCGGAATAGTGCGCCATCCGGGTGGCCGGGCGGCTGTGCGCGGCGAGGTATTGGCGCCAGAATTCGGCAAAGCTCATATTCAATCCGGTCTGAAGCCTCATCATCGGAAACCTCCCTCGCCAACCGGCCGGTGGTATCATCGGCCTCGCGCAGCAATTCTTCCGGCTCGCCACGGCCCGCTCATGGTGCCTGAAACTCCCCGTCGCGGGAATCCAGGTGCGGCCGTTGGTCGCGGCGTCGGCCTTGTGTTGCGCACCCGCACGCCGCCCACTAGCCGCCGAGCGGAATCGCCACCAGCACAAGGACCACGCCGACCGACATGATCAGCGTCCCGGAGATCCATGGCTTGGACCCCACGTGCCGGCCCCAGTGGAACCCGACGAGGAAGAGAAGGCCGATCAGGATCGCATTCGAAACCCGCAGAGCCAGGTACTGGTCACCGATCAACAGGAACGGAATCGCCGCGGGAATTGCCGTTGCCAGAACCAGGATGCAGACGAGCGCGGCGCCACGCAGATCCTCGGAGGTCACCCGGATACCCTCCGGCGGACGCCGATGCACCTCCGACATGATCGACTTGTAGAACCTGAGCCTGTCTTCCGGATCGCCCAAATCCGCGAGATCGCCGGCCAGTTCCGCGTGCAGCGCGGCAAGCCCCGAATCCGCATCCTGCGCGCTGCGCAGGCTTTGCATGAACGTGGCGACGCGCCGTCGCTCGAACACGCGGCCGAGCACGAACAAGAACCCGTCGATAATGCCCCAGGCGAGGTTGCAGCCGATCGCCGCGGCCAGCAACTCTCGGCCATCCGTCGCCTCCTCCGGGCCCAGGAGCTTGGCCCCGATCGTGAAGGTCAGGACCATGATCAGGCCGAAGATCAATTCTCCAAGAGTCTCGACCGGCTCGAGATTGCGGTGAAGCCTGGCGAAAATGATCATCGCTTGCCCGCCTCCTGGATGGAGGCAGCCGCGGAGACCGGAAACTGCCAATACACCTGATTGACCGTCTTGCCCATTGCGGTGGCGATATGTTGCTTCAGCATCTCCCCGATTGCGGTGACGCGGGCGAAGTCGACGTCCTTCGGCATGTCGTCGGGCGAGACATGCACGAACAGCAGGCAGCGCCCGGTATCGACCATGCTCGAGGCCACCCTGATCCGGATCCCGGCCTTGGCCTGGATCACGCGGGCGATCTCGGCGTCGATGTCGGTGTCGGCGACGTCGATCAGCACCTCCTTGTTCAGCCTGGCAAGCAGGATCGCCGTGAGGCCAAGCAGAAGGCCGATGAATATGGATATGCCGGCATCCATGAGCGGCGCCGGGCCGACCAGCCGGGACCAGAAAGCCACGAACAGGGTCACGGCGATCCCGAGCAGCGCTACGGCATCCTCCAGCAGCACCGCAAGCACCGTCGTGTTGGTCCTGGCGGTGCGCAGGCCCCGCATGCCCCCGATCTCCCGCCATGCGACATGGAAGGTGTAGCTCTCAAGGAGCGCGGCCACCAGCAGCAGCCCAATGGCCAGGTTGGAGAACGGCTCGCCCGCTTCACCCTGACGCAAGGCCTCGATGCCATGTCGCACCGAAACGCCGCAGCCCAGGAAGAGGATCGAAATGGACGATACCAGGGCCCAGAAGAACTTCTCCTTGCCGAAGCCGAACGGATGCAGCTCGGTCGACCTCTTGCCGGCCTTGACCTCTCCGACCTTCAGCAGGAC
>JAEUKU010000289.1 GCA_016794075.1 Rhodospirillaceae bacterium | reverse complement strand
CAGAATCCGGGCAGCAGAATCCGGGCCACGGGCCCGGGCAGGGACCCAAGAACGAAAACCTCCGTCTGCTAGCCAAGCGCGCCGCGACGGAGTCATAATCCGGGAGGAAAGGGGACGAGATGAGCATTCTGGACGATGTGGAAGCGCTGAAGCGCACCCCGCTCTTCGCCAAGGTCGAGCCGTCGCGGCTGAAGCTGATGGCCTTCGCCGCCGAGCGCACGCAGTTCCGCGCCGGCGAGGAGATGTTCCACCAGGGCGACAACGCCGATGCCGCCTACATCATCCTGGAAGGCCGCGCCGACGTGCTGATCGACACGCCCAACGGCCCGCTGAAGGTGGCCGAGGTCGGCCGCGACGCCTTCGTCGGCGAGATCGGCATTCTCTGCGACGTGCCGCGCACCGCCACCATCAAGGCGACCGAGAACCTCACCACCCTGAAGATCACCAAGGACTTGTTCTTCCGCATGGTGAGCGACTTTCCGACCATCTCCATCGAAGTCATGCGCGTGCTGGCCCAGCGCCTCGAGCACACCACGGAGCAGCTGCGCGACGCGGTCGCGACCAAGCATTGAGCCGCCTCGATTCCTTCATCCGCCGGCTGGAGGCGCAGCGCGCCTGCCTCGATCACGCGGCGCGGCTGATCGCCGATCTGCCCGGCAATGTCCTGGAATTCGGCCTCGGCAATGGGCGGACCTATGACCATCTGCGCGACCGGCTGCCGGCGCGCGACATCTATGTCTTCGACCGCCAGGTGGCGGCGCATCCCGATTGCATCCCGCCCACCGAGCGCCTGTTTCTCGGCGATTTCCGCGACACCCTGCCGAAGGCGATCCGGCAGCTCGGCCAGGCGACCGCCCTCGCCAATCTCGACATCGGCTCCGGCGACGAAGCGGCGAGCCGGGCGCTGGCCCGCATCATGACACCCCAGGTGCTGCAATTGCTGCGGCCCGGCGGCATCCTCATCAGCGACCAGCCGGTCGAGGATGCGGCGCTGGAGGCGCTGCCGCTGCCCGCGGGCATCAAGCCGGGACGATATTTCCTGCAGCGGCGGCGCTGAGGGAATCCGGTCAGGCTCGTCTCCGCGCTTGCCCCTGTGTTAGCTTGGCGGCAGCATCCAGCCGACACACACAGGAGCGCAATGGCCAGCATCGACTTCGCCAACACCCTGCTATTGCTGGCCGCCGCCCTTGCGGTCGTCGCCATCTTTTCGAGCCTGATCGCCCAGCGTTTCGGCGCGCCGCTGCTGCTGGTGTTCCTTGTCATCGGCATGCTGGCCGGCGAGGACGGCCCCGGCGGGCTGCATTTCAGCGACTACCAGCTCACCTATCTGGTGGGCTCGCTGGCGCTGGCCGTCATCCTGTTCGACGGCGGGTCGCATACGCGGCTCGCCGCCTTTCGCGGCACCCTGCTGCCCTCGACCACGCTCGCCACGATCGGCGTCGTGCTGACCACCGCCCTCACCGGCGTGCTCGCCGCCTATGTCCTCGATCTCGATTGGATGGAGGGCATGCTGGTCGGGGCCATGGTGTCGTCGACCGACGCGGCGGCGGTGTTCTTCCTGCTGCATTCCGGCGGATTGGAGCTGAAGCGCCGGGTCAACGCGGTGCTGGAGATCGAATCCAGCACCAACGATCCGGCTGCCGTGCTGCTGACGGTGGTCCTGGTCGAGGCGCTTCTGGCCGGGGTGATGACATCCGGCTGGCCGATCCTCGGCGAGATCGCGCAGCAGGCGGCACTCGGCGCCGCGCTGGGCCTGGCCGGCGGCTTCGCCATTTCCTGGGCCCTGAACCACGTTCCCTTGCCCTCCGGCCTGCACCCGGTCCTCGCCCTGTCGGGCGCGGTGCTGGTCTATGCCGCCACCGCAGTGCTGGGCGGCAGCGGCCTGCTGGCGGCCTATCTTGCCGGCCTGGTCGTCGGCAACCGCCCGATGCGGGCCCACGCCAGCATCGCGAGCTTTCAGCAGGCGGCAACCTGGCTCTCCCAGATCGTGATGTTCACCGTGCTCGGCCTGCTGGTGACGCCGTCGCGGCTGATCCACTACGCCCTGCCCGCGCTTGCGATCGCCGCCTGGCTCATGTTCGTCGCGCGACCGGTCGCGGTCTGGCTCTGCCTGCTGCCCTTCAAGTTCAGTCGCCGCGAAAACCTGTTCATTTCCTGGGTCGGGCTGCGCGGCGCCGTGAGCATCTTCCTGGCGGCGATCCCGACCCTGTCCGGCGTGCCCCATGCCGACATGTATTTCAACATCGCCTTTGTCGTCGTGCTGGTGTCGCTGCTGGTGCAGGGCTGGAGCATCAATCCCTGCGCCCGATGGCTCGCCCTTGCCTTGCCCCGGAGCCGGCCCTCGGTGCGCCGCGTGGAACTCGATCTGCCTGGCCAGCTCGAATACGAGCTGGTCGGCTATCCGATCGAGCGCGACAGCGATGTGCTCGCCCATGCCAGCCTCGCGCAGGGCACCCTCGCCCCCGGCATTCTGCCCCGCTGGGCGCGGCTGGCGCTGGTGGTGCGCGGCAATGCGATCGTGATGCCGGCGGAAGCGGGGGCACTGCTGCCCGACGATCACGCCTACTTCCTGGCGCCGCCGGACCGCGTGCGGCAGCTCGACAGCCTGTTCGCGCCGCGTGGCGCGGAAGAGGCCGAGCACGAGGTTTCCGGCGAGTTCGCCTTCAGGGGCGACGTGCCGATCGGCGTCGTGCGGGAGCTCTACGGCCTTGCCGCGCTGCCGGAGGATGCCGCCGGCACGATCGCGCAGCTCTTCGCCGAGCGCTTCGAGGGCAGCCCGGAGATCGGCGACCGGCTGGATCTCGGCGGCGCGCATCTCATCGTGCGCCGGATGGAAGGGGATCGCGTGACCGAGGCCGGCTTGCAGATCGACGGCGACGCCCCGCGGCTGATGCGCCGCCTGCTGCGGCGACAGACCTTGATCGGCCGCATTGCCGCCGCCTGGCGCAACTGGCGCGCGCGCCGGTAAAGCCCGCGCCGGACCCGTTCGCCGGCACCTCCTGCGGCGGCGGCAACGCTCAGAGTCCGAGCGCGGCGGCGACCTTGTCCAGAGCCTTCGACCCGGTCGAGCCGTTGGGCGTGTTCGTCGCGGCGCGCGCCGCCCTGATGTCCGTGAACAGCTGCTTGGAAAGACGGTAGCCCAGCTCGCGATAGGCTTCGAACTGCTCTTCGTCGAAGAACTGGTCGAGCGTCGTCTGGTGCGGAAAGTCCTTGTTGCGGGCCTTGTAGCCGTAGATGTCGCCCGGCAGGGACCTGGTCAGCGTCGACTTCACATAGATGAAGATGCCGTCGGTGCGGTCCGGATATTCGATCCTGCCGATGGCGTAGCCGCGCCGCGCCAAGTTGTAGCGGTCGGCGAAATTCTCGCTCGCCCGGCCCTTGGCGTCGGATGAGCCCGGCATCAGGTGCACCAGGTCGTACTCGTCATCCACGAACCGGATGTTGACGCCGAAATCGACCCGCACGCGTTCGATCGCGCAGGAGAGATCCTCGAAGCTGAAGCCGGTGTCCTGCCCGGCGTCGCTCACCCACAGCAGGCGCACCTGGCGGCGGATCAGCTCGTAGATGGCGAGGTTCTCGAAATGCCCACCGTCGGAGAGCAGCACATAAGGGCCGCGCTCGTGCAGGTGGCGCCCCGAAAGGCTGCGCCATCCGGGCGCCAGCAGATGCGGCATCCTGAATTTCGGGGTGGCGTTCTGCCCGGCATAGGCGCGCGGGTTGCGCGCCCAATAGCCGAGATTGAGACCGAGGAAGCTGAGCAGGGCGGCATAGGCCTTGTTGCGCAGCCCGCCCGAGCCGTGCGGGCCCGCATGAGCGTTGAGCGCCGCCCCGGAGATGGCCGCGGCGGTCGGCAGGCTGAGAGCCTTCATGCCGATCTCGGTCTTCACCCAGCCGGTCGCGTCGCTGCCGCAGAAGACTGGCGACAGCAGGAAATTGTCGCCACCCCGGCCGCGGAATCGGCGGTCGTCGGAATCGCTGGCGATCATCGTCGTGCTGATCAGGTGGAGCGGCCGCGGCACCGCCTTCATCGCCTGCAGGTAGCCTTCCTCGGTCTGCGCCCATCTGGCCGCCCGCCACGCGCATTTCTCCAGCGCGTCCTCATCGGCGCAGAACACCTCCATCAGGCGGTCGCGATAGAGCCGATGCTGGCTGGTGTGGTTGATGTTGATGTTGAGGGCCAGGAGAAGTCCCAGCGCGCCGACGAGGAGCGGCCCGATGAACGCCGCGACAGGACCCGGAACCGGAATCCAGGAAACGCTGCCCAGGCCCCAGCCGAGCAGCAGGGACCGCGAGACGGCGGCGATCTGGAAGCCGACGATGTAGGCCAGCAGGATGACGCCGAAGACCAGCGCGATGCCGCCGACCACCATGAGCGCGCTCTTGATCGCGGAGGGCGGCTTGACGTCGCCACCGATGATGGCGCGCAGCTTCGTCACCTGCGCCGCCGCGCCAGCCAGGGCGGCGAGCAGCGCGCCGAAGGTCGTCGGCAGCTGCCCCTTTCCCAGGCCGGCGAGATAGTCGTGCAGCCAGGGCAGGATCGCGAGCAGCAGCAGGCCGGCGGCGAACAGCAGCAGATTGCCGTGACGATGCATCCAGGTGATGCCGGTATAGTAGCCTTGCAGGGATTTGCGGATGTCCTCCTCGCCGCGGAAGGCATGGCTCGACCGCAGGACCTGGAACAGGCCGCCGAGCAGGATGATCGCCAGGAGCGCCAGCGCGGCACCCGCCGGCCAGAGCGCCAGGTAAGGTGACTTCTCGCCCTTGTCGCCCGCGGCCAGCGCGTTGAGCGCGATCGAATCCGACCAGCCGCCGAATCGCAGCCGGTCGTCGAAGATACCGACGGCGATGCAGGCACCGAGCATGCCGACCAGCAGCGCCATGTAGGGCAGCACGCTGCTGATGAGCCCGCGCAGCACGCCTGCCGCCAGCGCCGGCCGGTCCAGCATCCGGCTTGGGGTCAGGAAGCTGGCATGCTGGCGCAGATAGCTGACGATCTGATAGGCGCAGAGATCCGCCACGTTCGTCGGCTTGGCGGTGCGCACGCCGATGGCGCGGAGCTTCGGATCGGCATTCAGATAACCGAACGGGAACCAGCCGCTGTCGAAGTTCCGGGCGAAGTAGTTGCGGAAGTAGGTCAGCGCGCTGCCGATATAGCCGCCGCCCGACACCGTCGACAGGTAGTCGAAACGATTGAACACCTTGTAGCCGTGCAGCGCCTGCAGCACGCCCAGGGCGAAGGAGGCGGAGCGGATGCCGCCGCCGGAGAGCGCGAGGCCGAACACGCCGTCCTGCTCCGGGTCGAGACCGAGGCGTCGGAACTCCTCCGCCTTGACGCTGTCGAACTCGCCGGACTCGAAATGGATCCTGCCGCCGGTTTCCGGTGTCGGGCCGTCTTCCGCCATGGCGCTCCCCCTGTGGCAAGTACCGACAGGCTATGCCCGGGACGGGAGACAATCAATCTTCTGCAACCATTCGGCGCGGCAGCCGGCGCGATTTTCGTGACCGCCCGTCACGCAACCTGTGGCCCCCTCTCAATCGAAATCGAGCACCACCGCCACATGGTCGCTGGGCTGGGCCCAGGCGCGCATGTCCTTGCGGATGCGGGCCCGCTTCAGGCTCTTCTGCAGATCCGGCGTGACCCAGATGTGGTCGAGGCGGCGGCCGCGGTCGTTCTTCGTCCAGTCCGGCGAGCGGTAGCTCCACCACGAGAACAGCTTCTGGTCCTCCGGCACGAAATGGCGCACGGCGTCGACCCACTTCCCGGCCTTCTTGATCGAGGTCAGCTTCTCGACCTCGATAGGCGTGTGGCTGACCACGTCGAGCAATTGCTTGTGCGACCACACGTCGTGCTCCAGGGGTGCGATGTTGAGGTCGCCGACCATGATCGACTTCTGCTTCGTCCGGCGCTTCCGGAAATACGCATTCATCTCGTCGAGGAACTGGAGTTTGTGAGCAAACTTCACGTTCTTCTTCGCATCGGGAATGTCGCCGCCGGCCGGCACGTAGAAATTCTGCAGGTCCAGGTCGCCCGGCAGGATCACCCGGCCGTGCCGCGAGTCGTCCTTGGCGCACCAGTTCTGCGGATCCTTGGCGAGGAATTCCAGGCGCGAGAGGATGGCGACGCCGTTATAGCCCTTCATGCCGTGGCGCAGCACATGCGGGTAGCCGAGCGACTTCACGCCTTCCTCGGGGAACTCGCTGTCCTGCACCTTGATCTCCTGCAGGCAGATGACGTCGGGCTGTTCCTCCTGCACCAGGCGCTGCAACAGCGGCAGGCGCAAACGCAGGGAATTGATGTTCCAGGTGACGAGGCGCATGGAAATTCCGAATCGGTTTTGGCAAATCGAAGCGGAGTGTGTAGCCGAAAAAGCGAACGCCCGGCCAGGGGAGGACCGGGCGTTCTTTTCTCCGTTGTCGGAGCCCGGTAACGGTGGGGGAGACCGCTTCCCGGGAAAACCGCAGCCATTGCGGCCACGGCTATCTGCTCTGTCACTCTAGTTGGGCAATGCTTGCCAAAGTTTCAACGGTGGGGAACGCAATCGGGAGGATTTTTTGGCTCACGAAATCGCGAGAGCAGATTTGATGCGCGATTTCCGCGAGATGATGGATCAATCCTACACCATGCGGCGGATTGACGCCCTCTGTCGTACGGCTTAGGCCGCCTTCCCGCCGCTCCTGCGGCCGCCCGGCGCCCGGCCGAGCCGCTGCGCGCGGCGCGCCCGGCACGCATCGCCGAAAGCCCGGAACAGCGCCATGGAATCCGGATTGTCGACGGCGCGGTATTCGGGATGCCATTGCGTGCCGATGCAGAAGCCGGCGTGATCCTTGATGGTGACCGCCTCGATAACCCCATCCTCGGCGCGGCCTTCGATGACCAGGCGCTCGGCCGGCCGGGCGATGCCCTGCCAGTGCACCGAGTTCACCACGGTCTCGCTCTTGCCGAGAATGCGCGCGAACTGGCCGCCGGGCAGGAACGCCACTTTGTGCGCCGGCTGATAGATGGCGTCATAGCCGGCATTCTCCGGCGCGCGATGATCCATGTGCCCTTCGACGCTGTGGATCTGCGTGCTGAGCGTGCCGCCCAGGGCCACGTTCAGCTCCTGGAAGCCGCGGCAGATGCAGAAGACCGGCACCTGGGCCGCCAGCGCGGCGCGGATCAAGGGCAGCGTGATCGCGTCGCGCCCGGGATCCTGCGGACTGTCCGGCCGGTCCGCCTCGCCTTCGTAGTGATGCACAGCGACATTGGAGGGCGAGCCGGTGAACAGCACGCCGTCGACCTGGTCGAGCAGCGCCGCCGGGTCCAGCACCGGGCCCAGAGCCGGAAAGGACAGCGGATAGGCTTCCGAGCCCTGGATGAGCGCGGTCAGGTATTTCTCGCCGACGGTGTGGAAGTCCTGGCCGCCGATATGCTTCACGCACATCGGCACGGCGACGATCGGCGCATCATTCGGCAAACGCATGGGCTCTTGGCTCCCTCGGCGCCGGCGGGGCAATTCAGGACCGGCGTTAATGCTTGGCCGAATTTAATGCCCGGCCGGCAAGCCGACAATCGCGCCCGGCGCAGGCCACCCCCTCAAGCGGCGCAGCCCAATGAGGGCCGGCGCAGCCCTCGGCCCCTGCCGCGATGGCGGACGGGGATGCCGGGCCGGGATGCCGGGCCGCAGCCTCTTCTCAAAACCGGCGCGGCGTGAAACAGATAAAGCCATGGAAATCGCCGCCATCCTCGATTCCGCGCTGCAGCAGCTGCTGGCCTTCAAGGGCCTCCTGGTGCTGCTCTGGCTGCTGCTGGCGCTGGCGCTGGAGCAATGGCGGCCGGCGGCCCTGCCGCCGCTGCATCTGGCCGGCTATGGCGCCGCCTGGTTCGCCCGCTGGGGGCGCAATCTCGGCTTTTTCGCGCTCAACGCCGCACTCTCGACCCTGCTGGTCCTGCCGGTCACCATCTGGGCCGCCTCGCTGCAGCTTTGGGCCCGGCCGGCGGAGGTGCCGCCGCTGCTCTGGCCGCTGATCGACATCGTGCTGCTCGACCTGTGGATCTACTGGTGGCACCGCGCCAACCACGTGGTGCCGTTCCTGTGGCGCTTCCACGAGGTGCATCACCGCGACCGGCACCTCGACGCCACCTCGGCGCTGCGCTTCCATTTCGGTGAGTTGTTCCTCTCCGCCTTGGTTCGGGCGGCCGTCATCATCGCGCTCGCGGTACCGCTGCAATCGGTGCTGATCTTCGAGACCCTGGTGCTGGTGGCGGCGATTTTCCACCACGCCAACTGGCGCATTCCGGCCGGGCTGGAGCGGGCGCTGGGCTACCTGGTCATCACCCCGGCGCGCCACTGGGTGCACCACCACCGGGTGCGGCGCGACACCGATTCCACCTATGGCACCATTTTCAGTTTCTGGGACCCGCTGTTCCGCAGCACCACTCCGACCGAGCGCACTCAGCTGATGCCGATCGGCGTCGAAGGACGGGATGAGGCGGATTTCATCGCCCTGATCGGCCTGCCGAGCCAGGCGGTCGCGACCCGCTCAACGCCGCCGATCGGCCCGTCAGCCATAGCCCCTGCACGCGCCCCGGCCGAGCTCGCCCGCGAAAGCCAGCCCTGACAGCCCGCCCAATCGACGGCGAGGCTTGACTGGGTGAGTACATAAGTACATAAATACCTCCGGAGGTGCGAGCATGGCTGCACGCGAACCCATCGTGGTCGAGCGGGTGCAAACCGGCATCCGCGTCGAAAAGCGGCTGCTGAAGGTGCTGAAGGCGGTGGCCGAGTATTGCGACCTCACCCTCGGCGACCTGGTCGAGGGCATCGTGCTGCATGCCTTCGAGGGCAAGGCGCCGTTCGATGCGGAAACCCTGCGCCACATCGAGGACCTGAAGCGGATCTACGGCCTCACCCTGACCGCCGCGGACAGCCACCAGCTGCAGGAGCGCAACGAATGACCGACCCCGATTGCGACGTCCTGGTCGCGCGGCTGGAAAGCTGCGCCCTCACGCCGGCGGAGTTCACCCACCGCGCCCATGTCCAGGCCGGCTTCGCCTATCTGCGGCGGCGCGGCTTTGCCGGTGCCCTGGGCGCGATGGCGCAGGCCATCCGCCGCTTCGCCGCGCATCACGGCAAGGCGGCGCTCTATCACGAGACGATCACCGTCGCCTTCCTCACGCTGATCCACGAGCGCATGGCGGAAGAGCTGCTTGCGCGCAGCGCCGAGGACCCGATGGTGCTGGACTGGACCGGCTTCGCCGCGCGGCACCCGGATCTTTTTGGTGGCGACCTGCTGGCGCGCTACTACCCGAAGGACGTGCTCGGCGGCGCGCTGGCGAAACGCTGCTTCGTGCTGCCGCGGCCCGCGACAAAGCCGGTGGAAAGCCGGACCTGATCCGGCGCGGCCTACCTGCGGTCCTGGCTCTTCTTCCTGGGCGTGGCGAACAGCTCGTTGGCGAGCTGGCCGCCGAACACCGCGTCATAGAGGCCGACGCGCACTTCGGTGCCGGCCGGGTCGACGATGGTCCATTGCCGCAGCTCCAGCGGCTTGTCGCCGAATTCCAGGATCACCGAGCCGGCATCCGGCTCGTCGGATTGCACCAGCCCGATCAGGAGGCTGTCCGCCTGGCGCCGGAACTGGGTCACGGTGACGTCACCGCCGAGCTTCACCTTCTCGCGCAGCAGGAACCACATCGGCGAGAGATTGAGCGGCACCTGCTCGATGTGATTGAGCTCGGCATCGTAGTAGGAGAGCAGCAGGCCATCGGCGACCAGGATGATCTCCGAGGGCGGATCGTATTCGACCCGCAGGCGGCCGGGCCGGCGCAGGTAGATGCGGCCGAAGGCCAGGCCCTCGCTCGCGGTATATTGCTGGAAGCTCGCCTTCACCGTGGTGAGGCCGTTCAGGTAATCCTCCACCCGCGCCACGTCGACCTTGTCGGCGTCGGTGAGCGACGCCTGCTGCGCGGTGTCGGCACGGACGGGAAACGCGAGGCTTGGCGCCAGGGGCACCGCCAGCGCGCCGGCGGCGGCGAGCCGCATCAGCCGACGGCGGGAAAGTCCAGTCTTCATCAAATCGTCCACGGATCCAGCGTTGCAATTCCTAACATATAGGTCCCCGCCCGGCCCCGCGCCAGCACCGCCGGTCACGCTTGCGCGATCGGCCAACGCATTGAACGGTCTGCAAGAACTCGGTGCCGGGCGGAACTTGCTACAAGTTTAGGAATTCAGACTAGCTTAACGAATATCCCGCAGCATGGTTCCCGCGCCGCGCGCCGCGCCTCTCGGGATCCGTTGCCTCATGACGTCGCTGGACATCGCCTCCTCGCTTCCGCCGTCGCCAGCGAAGCACTGGCGGAC
>JAEUKU010000286.1 GCA_016794075.1 Rhodospirillaceae bacterium | reverse complement strand
GGGAGCGGTGGTGGCAACCTGCTGCGCCTGCGCGGCGAGGATAGGCGTATTGGCCGCGAGCGTCGCTAAGACACAGGCTGACGCAAGCGAGCGAATGCGTGTCGACATGTCGAACCCCAGGTAGACATTGCTGTTTCCGCCTTTCTAGGCGAAGGGGGTAAATGAACCGTCAACACTGCTTAGAATCGATCTAAATCAGCCCCATCTTTTGTCCGCAGATGGATGTCCGCAGCGGGCCCTTTGCCCGCTGCGAACTGCGAAGGAAAAATGGCCTAGGCCGCGACGGAGAGCTTGCGGCCGTTGATAGTCAGCCCATCCTTGTCTGCCGAGACCTGGATCACATCGCCAGCCTTGAACGCGCCTTCGAGCAGCATGCCCGCCAGCGGATTCTGCAGCTCGCGCTGGATCACGCGCTTCAGCGGCCGGGCGCCATAGACCGGATCGTAGCCGGCATCGGCCAGCCAGGCCTTGGCCCGCTCATCGAGGCTCAACTCCAGCTTGCGGTCCGCCAGCAGCGCCTGCAGCCGCTTCAGCTGGATGGCGACGATGCCGGTCATGTGCTGGCGCGACAGGCGGTGGAACAGGACGATCTCATCCAGCCGGTTCAGGAACTCGGGCCGGAAGGCGCGGCGCACCACGTCCATGACCCGGTCGCGGACCAGGTCGACGTCTTCGCCGTCCTTCTGCGCGGCCAGGACGTCGCTGCCGAGGTTGGACGTCAGGATGATGAGCGTGTTCTTGAAGTCCACGGTTCGGCCCTGGCCATCGGTCAGGCGACCGTCGTCCAGCACCTGGAGCAGGATGTTGAAGACATCGGGATGCGCCTTCTCCACCTCGTCGAACAGGATCACCTGGTAGGGCCGGCGGCGGACGGCCTCGGTCAGCACGCCGCCCTCCTCATAGCCGACATAGCCCGGAGGGGCGCCGATCAGGCGCGCGACCGCGTGCTTTTCCATGAACTCGGACATGTCGACGCGCAGCAACGCCTGCTCGTCGTCGAACAGGAAGGTCGCCAGCGCCTTCGACAGCTCGGTCTTGCCGACGCCGGTCGGGCCCAGCATCAGGAACGAGCCGATCGGCCGGTTGGGGTCCTGCAGGCCGGCGCGGGCGCGGCGGACTGCATTGGAGACCGCGACGATCGCCTCCTCCTGGCCGATCACCCGGTCGCCCAGCACTTTTTCCATGCGCAGCAGCTTGTCGCGCTCGCCTTCCAGCATCTTGTCGACCGGGATGCCGGTCCAGCGCGAGACGACGGCGGCGATGTCCTCGTCGCTCACCACCTCGTTCAGCATGCGATGCTGCTGCGCCTCCTCGGCGTCCTTCAGCTTCTTCTCGAGGCCGGGAATGGTGGAATAGGTGAGCTCGCCGGCGCGCGCGAAATCGCCCCGCCGCTGTGCCTGCTCGACCTCCAGTCGCGCCGCCTCGATCTGTTCCTTCAGCTTCTGCGCGTCCTGCAATGTGCGCTTCTCCGACTGCCATTGATCGGTCAGCTTGCGCGATTGCTCCTCGAGATCCTCGATCTCCTCGACCAGCTGCTTCAGCCGGTCCTTCGATGCCTCATCGCTCTCCTTCTTCAGCGCCTCGCGCTCGATCTTCAGCTGGATCAGCCGGCGGTCGAGCTCGTCGATCGCCTCGGGCTTCGAATCCACCTCCATGCGCAGGCGACTCGCCGCCTCGTCGACCAGATCGATTGCCTTGTCGGGCAGGAAACGGTCGGTGATGTAGCGGTTGGAGAGTGTCGCCGCGGCGACGATGGCGCCGTCGGTGATGCGCACGCCATGATGCAGCTCGTATTTCTCCTTCAGGCCGCGCAGGATCGAGATGGTGTCGGCGACATTCGGCTCGCTGACGAAGACCGGCTGGAACCGGCGCGCGAGGGCAGCGTCCTTCTCGATATGCTTGCGGTATTCGTCGAGCGTGGTGGCGCCGACGCAATGCAACTCGCCGCGCGCGAGGGCCGGCTTCAGCATGTTGGAGGCGTCCATGGCGCCTTCCGCCTTGCCGGCGCCGACCAAAGTGTGCAGCTCGTCGATGAACAGGATGATGTCGCCAGACGCGGCGGAGATCTCCTGCAGCACCGATTTCAGGCGCTCCTCGAACTCGCCGCGATACTTGGCGCCGGCGATCAGCGCGCCGAGGTCGAGCGACATCAGCGCCTTGTGCTTCAACCCCTCCGGCACGTCGCCATTGGCGATGCGCAAGGCGAGCCCCTCGACGATGGCGGTCTTGCCAACGCCGGGCTCGCCGATCAGCACGGGATTGTTCTTGGTGCGGCGCGCCAGCACCTGGATGGTGCGGCGAATCTCCTCGTCGCGGCCGATGACCGGGTCGAGCTTGCCGGCGCGCGCCTGGGCGGTCAGGTCGCGGGCATATTTCTTCAGCGCGTCGTAGCTGTCCTCGGCGCTGGCGCTCTGCGCCGTGCGCCCCTTGCGCAATTCGTTGATCGCGGCATTCAATCCCTGCGCCGACGCGCCGGCATCCTTCAGGATGCGGCCGGTGCTGCCCTCGCCGGCAAGCGCCAGCGCCAGCAGCAGCCGCTCCGCGGTGACGTAGCCGTCGCCGGCCTTGGCCGCCAATTCCTCGGCCTGGCCGAGGACGCGCGCGAGTTCGGGCGCCATGTAGACCTGGCCGGCGCCGGAGCCTTCGATCTTGGGCTGCTTGTCCAGTTCGCGCTCGGTCGCGGACAGGGCGCGCGCCGGATCGGCGCCCGCCGCCTTCAACAGGCCGGCGGCCATGCCTTCCTTGTCGTCGAGCAGAACTTTCAGGAGGTGTTCGGCGGTGAGCCGTTGGTGCCCAGAACGGAGGGCCAGGGTCTGCGCAGCCTGCAGGAAACCGCGCGATCTCTCGGTGAATTTTTCCAGATCCATTATTTTCCTCGCCCTCGCTCGACCGCGCCCGATCAGGTCAGCACGCGATCTTGGATGCATGGGATTGCTCAGGGATATCGCTATCCCCAAAGCCAATATGGGAAAGGTTAATGGACAAACAAGAGGCGGGCCAGACCTGCGTCCGCCCGCCTCACCATGCCCTCAGCCGGTCAGCGGATGACCTGCGGCGCCGTATCGCTATTCCGAGGGTTCCGGCGCCCCTGGGGCGCTCCCAGTGGCGGTCCCGGGGCTGCCTTCCGCCGGCGGCTTCGGGCCTCGCCGCGGCCCGCGCAGCCGTCCGCGCGGCGTGCGTCCCTGCGCCTCCCGCCCCGCTTCGCCCTCCGGCACGGCGCCGGATGCATTGGCCGGGGCCACGGCGGGCGGCGTTGCGGGCAGCAACTCATCCGGATAATCGGGCTGCTCGTCGCCGGTGCGCGGCGCTGTGGTCGGCTCCGGCGCGACGGCATAGCCCGCCGCGGGCTGCTCGCCCCTCTCGGCATGGCTGCCATATTCCACCGGATGGCCGTTGGCCACCGCAGTCCCGGACGCCCCCTGGCCGGAAGGCTGGCCCTGATGCTGCGGCGGCTGGCCGTGCTGGCGGCCCTGATAGCCATGTCCGTGGCGCTGCCCCTGGCGATCCTGGCCCTGGCGATCCTGGCCCTGGCGATCCTGGCCCTGGCGATCCTGACCGGAGCGATCCTGCCCCGAGCGATCCTGCCTGTGGCCGTGACGCTCCTGGCCCTGGCCCGGTTCCGGACCGTCATCGGCCTGGTTGCCGGTATCGGCCATGCCCGGCAGGCCCTGCCCACCCGAGCCGCCGGAATACATCGCCGCCGACAGGCCTTGGCTGACGTTCTGCACGTTGACGTCGGCGACCGACAATTCGCGGCCCCCGATGCGCGGGCGCTGGCCGTCATTCATCGCGCTCAGTACCCGATAATAGTGGTCCGCGTGCTGCAGGAAGTTTTCGGCGGCGACACGATCCCCGGCGGAGCCGGCATCGCGCGCGAGTTGGAGGTATTTTTCCAGAACCTGATAGGCATTGCCGCGAACCCGCGTCTCGTGCCCACCGCCCTCGTAACTCTGCCCTTTGTGCTGGCCGCCACCCATGCCGTGCGGCTTGCGCGGACCACGCCCACGCGCGCGTCGATTCTGGTTATTCTGCTTCATCTGTGAACGTCACTTCGTCATCGACTGTGATCGAGGTGGCAGGCCAAGCCGCATGTCCATCGTCCCGGTGCACCCAGCAGAAATCGCTGAACGCTCAACAGCCGTGGTTTCGGCACGAGACGCAGTCTATGTGCGGAGGCGCTGTTTTGGGGCTGGCTTCGCTATGCGATGGCCGGCTTTCCCCCGGGCGCGGCCCATGGTCAGCCCCGACTGCCGAGGCTGACCCTAATCGGTTCGGACCCGCTTTCCAACAGCTTTTTTGACGCGCCGCCAGAACCGCCCCACCGCCTGACCAATGCGTTGAAGGCGCTGCTCTTTTTCCCAGATCACCACGCGCGGCACACCGCCAAGATCGGCGACCGTCGCCACATGCACCAAGCCCTGCGCCGTGCCCAGGGCGGCGACCGAATCGGCCTGACCGATCCCGACCTCGAATGCGGCGAAGCCGCCGCCGCGCAGCCGCCGCGCCGTCACCGGCAGCAGGATGCGATAGGCGTCGAGGCCGTCGGGCCCGCCGTCGAGGGCAAGGCGCGGCTCGTATTGCGAGACCTCGGGCTGCAGGTCGGCGATCTCGCCGCTGGGGATATAGGGTGGATTGGCGACGATGATGTCGAACGTCTCGCTGCCGGGGCGTTCCCACACGCGCAGGCGGAAGGTCGTGCGATGCTCCAATCCCAGATCGCGCGCATTCTCCAGGGCCACTTCCAGCGCCGGCCAGGAGATGTCGAGGCCGATGCCGGTGGCGTTGGGCAATTCATGCAGCAGCGCGAGCAGCAGGCAGCCGGTGCCGGTGCCGAAATCAAGCAGGAGCAGCGGCGCATTGCGGTCAGGCACGCGATCCAACACCGCCTGTACCAACGTCTCCGAATCCGGCCGTGGATCGAGCGTGGCGTTGGTGACGCGGAAGTCGAGCGACCAGAACTCGCGCCGTCCGAGAATCTGCGCCACCGGCTCGCGCGCGGCGCGGCGCGCAACCAGCGCCCGGAAATGCTCGACTGCTTCGGGCGCGACCTCGCGATCCGGATGGCCGATCTGCGCGGCGATGGGGATGCCGGTCGCCGCCTCCAACAGCAGCCGCGCGTCGCGAATTGGCCCTTCGACGCCCGCCGCGGCCAGGCATCGGTGCGCCTCGGGCAGCAGCGCCTGGATCGTGGTCACTCCACCTCCGCCAGACGTTCCGCCTGGTCATGCGAGATCAATGCGTCGATGACCTCGTCGAGGGCGGCGCCCTCCATCACCTTGTCGAGCTGGTAGATGGTCAGGTTGATGCGGTGGTCGGTGCAGCGGCCCTGCGGGAAGTTGTAGGTGCGGATGCGCTCCGACCGGTCGCCGGAGCCGACCTGGCTCTTGCGGCTGGCGGCGCGCTCGGCGTCGCGCTTGGCGCGCTCGGCGTCGTAGAGCCGCGCGCGCAGGATCTTCATCGCCTTGGCCTTATTCTTGTGCTGCGACTTCTCGTCCTGCTGCTGCACCACGACGCCGGTCGGGATGTGGGTGATGCGCACGGCGCTGTCGGTGGTGTTGACCGACTGGCCGCCCGGGCCGCTGGAGCGGAAAACGTCGATGCGCAGGTCCTTCTCGTTGATCTGGATGTCGACCTCCTCGGCCTCGGGCATCACCGCGACGGTGGCGGCGGACGTGTGGATGCGGCCCGACGCCTCCGTCTCCGGCACGCGCTGCACCCGGTGGACGCCGGATTCGAACTTGAGGCGCGCGAAGACGTTGCGCCCGGTGATGGTGGCCGTCGCCTCCTTGTAGCCGCCGAGACCGGTTTCGTTGATGTCCATCACCTCGAACCGCCACCCGTGCAGGGCGGCATAGCGCGAATACATGCGGAACAGCGCCGCGGCGAACAGCGCCGCCTCCTCGCCGCCGGTGCCGGCGCGCACTTCCAGGATGGCGTTGCGCTCGTCGGCTTCGTCCTTGGGCAGCAGCAGCAGCTTGATCTTGTGCTCAAGCTCCGGAACGCGGGCTTTCAGCGCCGGCAATTCATCCTCGGCCAGCGCGCGCATCTCCGCATCGGTGGTGCTGTCGCCCAGCATCGCCTCGAGGTCGCCCAGCTCGCGCTTCGCCGTCTTCCATTCGCCGATCGCCTCGACCAGCGGCGTCAGGTCGGAATACTCCTTCGAGTTCCTGGCGAAGGCCTGGGCGTCCTTCTGGTCCGGGCTGGCCAGCAGCGACGCCAACTCCTCGTGCCGCTTCACCACCCGCTCCAGCTTGCCTTGCAAACTCACGTCACTCTTCCCTGTTGTTGAGGCCGAAGAGCCGCCGCAAAGCGGCTTCCAGCTGCTTGTCCGGTTGCGCGGCCTTCAGCTCCAGCGTCGGCCGGTGCAGCAGCCGGTTCACCAGCCTGCGCGTCGCCTCCGCCGCGTCAATGCCCGGCTGCGCCAGAATCTCCGCGCGCTGCCGCTCGAAATCCGCGCGCAGATCCGTGATGATCGCGGCCGCTTCCTGCTCGGTTCTCTGGCGGCGGAAGGACTCGACCGCCTGGTCGACGATGCGCCACGCTTCCGCCGCCGCCGCCGCGCGGTGCTGGCGCCCGGCCATGGCGAGGCGCTCCAGGTCATCCAGCGTGTAGAGAAAGGCGTCGTCGAGTCTGGCGATGCCGGCATCCATGTCGCCCGGTACCCCAGCGTCGACCAGCAATATCGGGCGCTGGCGGCGCCGGCGCAAGGCGGCGCGCACCATCTCGGCGCTGACGCATTGCTTGCCGATATCGAGGGCGCTGGCGGCGAAATCCGCCGTTTCCAGGGCGGCGCCAAGCTCGCCGAACGGTCGCCAATGCAGCTGATGCCGCTCGGCCCAGGCGCGGGCGCGGCGCTCCTGCGGATGCACCATGGTCCACCGCTTCACTCCGGCGGCGGAAACCTGCTCGAAGATCAGCTCAGCCATGTCGCCATCACCGATCAGCAGCGCGGACAGCGCGCCGAGGTCGCCGTGCATCTGCTTCAGCACCGCGGTGGCGCAGGCAGCCATCGACACCGACTGGCCGGCGATGCCGGTCTCGTGGCGCACGCGCTTCGCCGACTGGTAGACGGCCTCCAGGATGCGATCGAGCTCGGCGCCGCTCATCCCGGCACGCTGCGCCAACTGGTGGAACTCCTTGACCTGGCCCAGCACCTGCGGCTCGCCGACGATCTGGCTTTCAAGCGAGGCGGCAACGGCGAAGGCATAGCGCAACGCCGCCGCGTCGCCGATCTGATGCAGGCGCGGCAGGATCTCCGCCGGCTCGATGCCAGCCGCCTCGGCCAGCAGCTGCGGCAGCTTCGCCCGCACCGCGGCGGCATCCTCCGTCACGCACCAGATCTCGCAGCGGTCGCAGGTGGCGACCGCCATCGCCTGGGCGACGCCGGCCTCGCGGCAGCGGCCCAGCAGGCGCAGCACGTCGCCCGCATCGCCCTGGAGCCGCTCGCGCAGCAGCTGCGGGCCGGTGCGGTGGTTGACCCCGACGATCAGGAAGGTGGTGCCGCCCATGCCGGCGGCCTGGCTAGTAGGCTTCGAGCTGCTGGGCCAGCGCGTCCATGGCAATCTCGCGCTGCTCGCCGGAATCGAGGTCGCGCAAGGTCGCGACCTTCTTGGCGAGCTCGTCATCGCCCAGGATGACGGCGACACGCGCGTTGAGCTTGTTGGCGCGCTTCATCCGCTTGCCGACATTGCCGGAATAGCCGAGCTCGGCATAGAGGCCGAGGCGGCGCAGCTGGTCGGCGAGCACAAGGCATTCCCGCTCCGCCGCGGCACCGACCGGAATCAGGGCGATCGGCCGGCGCGCGGGCGGATCCTGCTGCAGCAGCATCATGCAGCGCTCGACGCCGCTGGCCCAGCCCACCCCCGGCGTCTCCGTCCCGCCCATGATGCCGACCAGGCCGTCATAGCGGCCGCCGCCCATCACCGTGCCCTGCGCGCCGAGATCGTTCGAGATGATCTCGAAGCAGGTGTGGCAGTAATAATCGAGGCCGCGCACCAGGCGCGGATTGATCTTGTAGGCGATGCCGAGGGCATCGAGGCCGGCGAGCACGCGCTGGAAGAAGTCGCGGCTCGCCTCGTTCAGGTGGTCCGAATAGACCGGCGCGTCGGCGACGATCTTCCGGTCGCCCTCGTCCTTGGAATCGAGGATGCGCATCGGGTTGCGCTCCAGCCGCTCGAGGCTCTCCTTGCTGAGCTGGTCCTTGTGGGCGCTGAGATAGGCGACGAGCACGTCGCGATAGGCCTTGCGGCTCTCCGCGTCGCCCAGCGAGTTGATCTCCAGATAGCAGCGCTCCCAGGCGCCGATGCGGCGCAGGAACTCGACTCCGGTGGCGATGATTTCCACGTCGCCGATCGGATCGGCGACGCCCAGCAGCTCGATGCCGGTCTGGTGGAACTGACGCAGCCGGCCCTTCTGCGGCCGCTCGTAGCGGAACATCGGCCCGCTGTAGAAATACTTGAGCGGCAGGTGCTGCGCCAGGCCGCCGGAGATGAAGGCGCGCGCCACGCCCGCCGTGCCCTCGGGACGCAGGGTCACCGTCTCGCCGCCGCGATCGGTGAAGGTGTACATCTCCTTGGTGACGATGTCCGACGTGTCGCCGAGCGTGCGCTTGAACACCTCGGAGAACTCGAAGATCGGCGTCGCCATCTCGTGATAGCCGAAGCACTCGGCCGCCGCGCGCGCCTGGTCGACCACGAAGCGATAACGGCGCATCTCGTCAGGCAAAAGATCATGCGTGCCGCGAACCGGCTGAAGCTGGGACACCGAAACCTACCTGGAAAAACGTTGAAACCCGAAAGCCGCCCGCCCTGCGGCTAGGCCGCGCTCGCCGCCTGCTTGGCCTTCTCGGCCTCGATCTCGGCGGCTTTCTTCTCGATCAGCTCCGCCATGTGGTCGACGATGTCCTGATCCTTGAGCCGGTGATGCTGCTGGCCGGCGATATAGACCATGTGCGTGTTGTTGCCGCCGCCGGTGAAGCCGATATCGGTCTCGCGCGCCTCGCCCGGGCCGTTGACCACGCAGCCGATGATGCTGACCGTCATTGGCGTGGTGATGTGGGCGATGCGCTTCTCCAGCGCCTCCACCGTACGGATCACGTCGAAATTCTGCCGGGCGCAGGACGGGCAGGAGATCAGGTTGACGCCGCGATGGCGCAGGTTGAGCGACTTCAGCATCTCGAAGCCGACCTTGACCTCTTCCGCCGGCTCGGCGGAGAGCGAGACACGCACCGTGTCGCCGATGCCCGACCACAGCAGCATGCCGAGGCCGATCGAGGATTTGACCGTGCCGGCGCGCAATCCACCCGCCTCGGTGATGCCGATATGGAGCGGGTAATCGCAGGCTTCCGCGATGCCCTGGTAGGCGGCGACGGCGAGGAAGACGTCGGAGGCCTTCACGCTGATCTTGAAGTCGAAGAAGTCGTGATCCTCGAGGATCTTCGCGTGGTTGAGGGCGGATTCGACCATCGCCTCCGGGCAAGGCTCGCCATAGCGCTCGAGCAGCTCGCGCTCGAGACTGCCGGCGTTGACGCCGATGCGCATGGAGCAGCCGTGATCCTTGGCCGCCTGCACCACTTCCTTCACGCGCGCCGCGCTGCCGATATTGCCGGGGTTGATGCGCAGGCAGGCAGCACCCGCCTTGGCCGCCTCGATGCCGCGCTTGTAGTGGAAATGGATGTCGGCGACGATCGGGATCTTCGCCGCGCGCACGATTTGCGGCAAAGCGGCGGTCGATTCCTCGTCGGGGCAGGAGACGCGCACGATGTCGGCGCCGGCCTCTTCCACCAGGCGGATCTGCTCGATGGTCGCTTTGGCGTCGGCGGTCAGCGTGTTGGTCATGGTCTGCACGCTGATCGGCGCGTCGCCGCCGACCAGCACGGAGCCCACCCGGATCTGCCGGGATTTCCGGCGGCTGATGTCGCGATACGGGCGGACGCTCATCTCTCGGGTCTTTCCTTCGGCAAATTCCGGCGTGACTGCGGGCCACGCCCCCGGCCTGGGTCACGGGGCGCGGCGCATACGGGCTTGAACATGCGCTGCCGGGGGCAAAAGATCAAGCCTGGGACCCAGCCGGCAACTCTTTGAATCCGAACGCTAATCCCGCCTCCGGGCAGGGCCTTTGAGGGCCGCTGCCCGGCTATGGCGTGGTTTGGGTGTTGGCGCCGGGCTTGAAGGCGCTGCCGTCCTTCAGTTTTTTCGGATCGAGCGGGAAATCGCGCCGGACCAGGCCGACCGAACCCAGGCTCTTCAGTTTCTTGCCGTCGAGCAGGATCTCGATCCCGCCGGCATTGCCGGTGGTCATCATCAGGCCCGGCTCGGCGGGGACGGTATAGGTTTCGCCGGCGCGCAGGACGCGGGAGAAGATTGCCTCGCCCTTCTCGTTGGTGATCTGCACCCAGCTTTCCAGCCGGGCGCGCAGCACCACCTTGGCGGAGGCATCGCCCTCGGCCGCGGTGGCCTGTTGAACCTGAGCGGCATCCGGCTCCGCGCCATCGGCCGCCGCCGCCTCCGGCGGCACCTGGTCTTCCGACGCCGCCTGGTCGCCCGTCTGGTCAGCCGTCTGATCAGCTGGCTGGTTTCCCGCCGGCGCCGCCTGATCGGTGCCGGCGGCGGCGCTGCCCGATCCGTCGGCGCTGGTCGCATCGGGAGCCGGCGCCGCAGCGGAGTCCTGTGCCGCCTGTTCCGCCGTGGCGGCTTCGGCCGGCGCCGCATCGGCGGGTGCGGCCGCCTCGGTTGGCGCTTCCTCGCCCTCCGCCACCTCTTCCACTGCGCCATCGCCGGCATCGCCGCCGATATCGGACAGATAGCCCCAGAGGAAGAACCCAACCAGGGCGAAGGCGAGCACGGCGCCGGCGACCATCACCGGGGAGATCGTCAGCCGCCGCGACTCCTGCGCCGGCGGAACACCCGGACCGGCCGGGCGGGCGCGGGCGCCGGCGAGCTGGGCATGGAAGTCGGTCACCAGCCGGTTGCCGTCGAAGCCCAGGAAATCGGCATAGGTGCGGACGAAGCCGATGGTATAGGCGGCGCCCGGCAGATCGCGCCGGCGGCCCTCCTCGATCGCCTTCAGGTAGCTGACCTTGATATGGGTCTGCCGGGCGACGGCCTGGATGTCATGGCCGAGTTCCACCCGGCGGTCGCGCAGCATGGCGCCGACCTCGGCCAATCCGCCGTTCGGACCTCGATGCGATTCGCTGGTGCCAGCGCCGTCCATCATGCTCACGCCCTGCGCCCCGGGACTGGATTGGCGCGCTAGGAGGCCTGGTGCCCGTGGAACCGTCGGCTGGTACCATCCCCGCCGCGCGCGCCGCCGGAATGCCGTGTTATGTCGGTTATATATAAACCCCCGCCGAAGGCTGGCAACGCCTTAAAGCGGAACATTGTGATCCAGGGCATAATCGAGCAGCGCCCCGCGCAGGGTCGCGCCGTCGAGATGACGCACCGCCTGCCAATAGGCCATCAGGCGGCCGAAATTGAGGTTGCGGATCGCGGCCCGCATCGGCAGCACCCGCGGCGGCGACATCGACAGCGCGCGATAACCGAGGCAGAGCAGCGCCATGGCGGCGATCGGATCCCCGGCCATCTCGCCGCACAGGCCGACGGGCTTGCCCGCCGCGTTCGCCACCCGCGCCACTTCCGCCAGCGCCCGCAGCATGGCCGGCGCCAGCGTGTCGTAGCGGCCCGCCGCGGCGGGATTGTCGCGGTCGGCGGCGAACAGGAACTGCTGCAGGTCGTTGCTGCCGACCGACAGGAAATCGACCCGCGCCACCAGCTCGGGCAATTGCCAGAGCAGCGCCGGCACCTCGACCATCGCGCCGAGCAGCAACGGTTCGGGCAGCGCCAGCCCCGCCGCCTTGCGCCGCGCCACCTCCCGCTCCAGCAGCCGGCGGCAGGAATCGAACTCGGCGATCTCGGTCACCATCGGGAACATGACCTGCAGCCGCCGTCCGTCGGCCGCGTTCAGCATGGCGCGCAATTGCTGGCGCAGCATGGCCGGCCGGTCGAGGGCGATGCGGATGGCGCGCCAGCCCATGGCCGGATTCTCCTCCGGCGCGCGGTTCCAATAGGGCAGCACCTTGTCGGAGCCGATGTCGAGGGTGCGGAACACCACCGGCCGGTCGCCGGCGCCGTCCAGCACCTTGCGGTAGATCTCGGTCTGCCGCGCCACCTCGGGATATTCGTGCGAGATCATGAACGGGATCTCGGTGCGGTAGAGGCCGATCCCGGCGGCGCCCGTCGCCGCGATCTGCGGCACGTCCATCAGCAGGCCGGCATTGATGTTGAGATCGACCTTTACGCCGTCCAGCGTTACCGCGGGCAGGTCGCGCAGGGCGGCGAAGGCGGCGCGCTTCATCACCCGCTGCCGCATGCTCTCGGCGAAGGTCTGCAGGATGTCGTCGGCCGGGCGGATGAAGAGCTGCTCGTTGTCGCCGTCGATCACCAGCGGATCGCCTTCGCCGACCTTCTGCATCAGATCGGCGCAGCGGCCGATGACGGGGATGTCGAGCGCGCGGGCGACGATCGCCACGTGCGCGTTCTGTGAACCCTCCTCCAGCACCAGCCCCTTGAGCCGCGTGCGGTCGTAGTCGAGCAGTTCCGCCGGACCCATGGAGCGCGCCACAACGATCGCCTCCTCCGGCAGCCGCCTTGCCCCCGGCGCATCGGCGCCCAACAGGTGGCGCAGCAGGCGATTGGCGAGGTCGTCGAGGTCGGACAGTCGCTCGCGCAGATAGGGGTCGGTGACGTCGCGCATGCGGGCGCGGGTGTCGTTCTGCACCTTCTGCACCGCGGCCTCGGCGGTGAGGCCCGATTGCACCGCCTCCAGCATGCGGCTGCGCCAGCCCTGGTCCTGGGCGAACAGGCGATAGGTCTCCAGCACCTCGAAATGCTCGCCTTGTCCCAGGTCGCCGGCATCGAGCAGTTGGTCGATCGAGGAATGCAGTTCCTCGAGCGCGCCGGTCAAGCGCTCCGCCTCGCGCTCCGGGTCTTCGGCGACGAGTTGCTGCAGCTGCAGGGTGGCCTGGTGCAGCACGGCGACGCCCTTGGCGAGGCCGGGGCAGAAGGTGACGCCGTCGAGGCGCAGCGGCAGCAGCGCGATGCCGTCGCCCGGCCGCAGCTCCTCCTGGCTCACCAGCTCGCCACCCGCTGCCAGTTCCGCCAGCACCATGGCGACGGTTTCCAGCGTCTCGATCTCTTCTTCGCTGTATTGCCGCCGGGTGCGGTTCTGGATGACCAGGACACCGATCACACGGCCGGCGCGCAGGATCGGCACGCCCATCAGCGACTGGAAGATCTCTTCGCCGGTTTCCGGACGATAGGCGAATTGCGGGTGATGCTGGGCATCGGCCAGCGCCAGCGGCCGGGCGTGGCTGGCGATGTCGCCGACCAGGCCTTCGCCCACCCTGAGTCGGGTCTTGTGCACCGCCTCTTTCTTCAGGCCCTCGGTGGCGAAGAGCTCCAGCACCTCGCCGGCGCGCAGCAGGTAGATCGAGCACACTTCCGCCACCATCTCGGCGGCGATCAGCTTCACCGTCTGGTCGAGGCGAAGCTGCGCGGCACCGCCACGCGCCATCACGTTGCGCAATCGCTTGAGCAACATGCGAGCGCCGGAAAGGCTGGGTGCCTGTGTCATGGCGGCTCTAGAGCGTCAGTGCGTGCGGGCGTTCGAGCAGGGCCCGGATAGCATCCTCGACCAGTTCCTGGATGATCTCGGCGGTCGACTGCTCCTTGGTGACCATGCCGACGCTTTGGCCGGCCATCAGCGAGCCGGTCTCCA